>VMEY01000012.1 GCA_007375785.1 Parcubacteria group bacterium Athens0416_74
CCGTCATCGTCGCCGGCGCCAGCGAACCCGGCACGCCCCAGACGGTAGCTGCGGCCAGCCACCTCGCCACAAACGCCCTGGCCCGGCTGCGTCCGGATGGCGCTCGCTGCCGCTGCGGCCTGCCCGGCGAAGGCGTTCGCGATCGGATGACCAGCGCCCAGTTCCAGTGCGGCGGCGATTGCCAGCCATGGCTGTGGATCGCCGCCGTCCATCGCGCGCGCCTCGATCAGCCGGGGCCGACCCAAGGTCAGCGTGCCGGTCTTGTCCAGCACCACCGTGTCCACCCGTGCCAGTGACTCCAGTGCGTCCGGCCCCAGTGCCAGCACGCCCATCCGCGCCAGCGTGCCGTGCGCCGTGGCCAGCGCCGCCGGTACCGCCAGCGACAGTGCGCAGGGACAGCTCACCACCAGCACCGCCAGCGCGATCTCGAAGGCACGCCCGGGTTCGATCCGGTACCAGGCCAGGAACACCAGGATCGCGATCACGAACAGCGCGGATACGAAGCGCGTGGCCACGGCATCGGCCAGCCGCGCCGCGCGCGGCCGCTGGGCCTGTGCCTTTTCGACCGCACGGGTGAGCTGGGACAGCCGGGTGTCGCTGCCGGTGCGCACCACCCGCAGCCGTGCCGCCGCCTCCCGGCATACGCTGCCGGCATACAGCGCCTCGCCCGGCGCCTTGGCGACCGGGGCCGACTCGCCGGTGAGCAGCGATTCGTCGAACGAGGCGGCCGAGGCCAGCAGCTCGCCGTCGGCCGGCACCGCCTCGCCGGCCCCCACCTCGATCAGGTCGCCGGCCGCCAGCGCCACGACCGGAACCTGCTCGCGGCCAGCCGCGGTGATCCGCCAGGCCAGCGCCGGCTGCGCCCGGGCGAGCGTGTCGAGCCGGGCGCTGGCCTGGCGCCGCGCCATCTGTTCCAGGAAGCGCGCGGCCAGCAGGAACAGCACTCGCCACCAGGGTGTCCATGCCCGGCCGCCGGTGCCGCAGCTCCGCCGCCATCCCGGCAATGAATGGCCAGCCCGAGAAGAACACCACGGGCGTGGACACCAGGAAGGTGATCCAGCGGAAGAAGCGGGCCGGGAGAGCGCCGCGACGGCTCCCACGAGGGCGACGAGCGCGGAGACGAGGAGCACCCGCCAATACAGCTCGGCAAGAGGACGCATGTTCTCCGGTTCGTGACGCGCCTCATAGAAGGCGCTCAGAGAATTCCATATGTGCGTGAGGGAGTTCATGATGCGATATCAGCGGTCGTATAAATCCGAAGCCGAATAGTCGTCCGCCACGGCTGCTTCGCTCCTTCTATCGATTGAGCTCGTTCAAACTCAAATTGTTCTACGCGCGAAAAGCCGGGGAATTTTTCAAGTACGCGCACGAGCTGCACAACACCCGAGAATGAGCCTTCTCCCTGCACAATAAACGCCACGCTGTTCAAGGGCGCGCCGCCGGGAATATCTTTCGGATTGCCCGCGGGTATCGCGGCATTTACTTTTGCGGCGACACCGATGCTTCGCCCTGCCGCCTCGATAGCATTGGCGATGGACACGATTTCACTGCGCGACAACGTCTCAAGGTTTGCACGATCAGTCTCTGTCTCACGCGCCAGCGATTTGAGACGGGAGGCGTACGCAGCTTGCGCTGTCTTCTGCTCCGCGCTCTGGACGCTCGCCCCTCTCACCTTCGCCTCATCCCGCAGCCACAGACTTCCATACACCACGCCGCCCCATGCGACGATGGCGAGCATTAGTGCAATCCACGAAAGGTATGTAATGGTTTTATGCATAGTTTAGAAAGTGCCCGAGAATACAATCGAGAATCCCCCTCCTTCTGAGCCGACGAGCGCCCCTACCGGCACTGATACAGAGGTGTAGAGACCTGAGTTGGTGAGCGCATCTTTGTACGCACTGACTTGGTCACGACTCGCCGCACCGACAAAGGTAACTCGCCCCTCGTCTTCGCCCCCCATGTATATCACTCGTGTAATACGCACACCTGCAGGCTTGGCTGCGAGCGCCGCTTCGACGGCGCTCGCCGCCGACGATGTTACAGCCAGAACTGGCCTCAGCTCACGAATAAGAAATTGACTCCTCTCGAGAGCAAACGCGTTTGTGCGGTCTTCCTCAAGAGCGACATCTGCGCCCTCCTCGGAAGATGTCGCTATCTGCAGAGCGACGTAGCTTGGGAAAAGTGTGAGCGCCGTGGCGGCAGCGAGCCCGAGGAGTACGAGACTCGTGACGAGAACGAGCCTGGAGCGATACATTGCCCATACTTTTTTCTGCGATGTGATTGGTAGTACGTTTGCCATATTTAGATGCCGCGCAGCGCAAGGCCCACAGCGGTCGCGAATTGCAGAGACTCTCGTTTATCTATTGGAGGGACGTAGTCTTCAAATTTCGTCACATGTTGCCACACATTTCCTATCTCTGTAGGTGCATGCACTCTTCCCGCAATGTATTCGGGTAGTCCGTGTAAGTTTGCGCTGCCTCCGATGAGAACGACCTTGCCCACCGGGGTCATGCGTTCACCTTTTTCGTTGCGACGCGTATCCCAATAGTGATAGTGTCGCGCGACTTCATCCGCGAGCGCGGAAGCAACACCGCTCACGACTTCCAGACCTTTTGCGAGCTTTCCCTCAGTCGGAACAAGGCCGTGCTCATTCTTAAAATTCTCTGCTTCTTCGGGCGTGAGGGAGAGCGACTGTATGAGCGCTGAGGTCATGAGATCGCCCCCCACTTCGACGGTGGATGTAAAGATCGGGTACCCGTGCTTTACGACCGCAAAGCCCGTGCGTGCGCGACCAAAGTCGACAAGCAGTGTTATCGGCTCATCGGTAGTGCGCAGTGATACCGCTCGCGCAATAGAGCGAGCCTCAATCTCGAGCGAGAGAAGTGTTATCCCCGCTTTTTCAAATGACTCTGTGTACGCTTCCGCGACTTCTCTCGGAAATACCACGACGCTTATTTCGTCGTCGACCTCCGTGTCACGAGGAAGGATGACGCTGTAATCGTAGACAGCGGCGGACGGCGGTATCGGCACACGGTCTTCGAATTCAAACTCAATCATGCGGAGTGTCTGTTGGCGCGAAGTTCCGCGCGGTACGTGCATACCAAAGACGTACGCCGCTTCCTCCGGCAGTGCCGCATGAGCGCTTGAGACTCCTCCCAGCTCCGAGCGCACATGACGCAAGGCAGCCGTGATACTCCAGCGATTTCTCGAAATGCAGAGAGCGAAGTAAGATATCAATACATTTCACCGTACGTGATGATGCGGTGCGTCTCGGGTTGCGGAGAAAGTACCATCCATTTAATAGATGAGTCCGAGATGTCGATGCCTGCCGCCGGAGGCGTGAGCAAAGATGGCGTGGGAAAAGCGCGCGTGAGTGCGTGAGAAAGAGAACGGGTCCGCTGTGCAAAAGCAGACTGCCCTGAGGACAAACTCATAAGCGCAATTATACCAAGAGAAAGTCGTGCTACTTTGCTTTCGTACCTTTTTCTACAGCTCTTTCCGGCTGCAACAGTGCGAGTCCCTTAGAATCGGAGAGTGCCAGCAACATTCCTTGACTCTCCACACCTCGCAACATGCGCGGCGCCAGGTTCACAATGTACGGGAGCTGTTTCCCCACGAGCTCCTCGGGCTTCTTCCACTCTGCGATACCGGAAACTATCGTGCGGATACCTCCGCCAGTTGGCGGATCACCAAAATCGATGGTGCATTTGATGAGTTTGTCCGTCTCGGGCACAAGCTCCGCGGCAATCACGGTGCCTATGCGGATTTCCAGCTTTGCAAAATCGTCGTATGTAATCTCGTCGGCCATATTGATATCTTACTTCGCTCTCTGCATTTCGAGAAATCGCTGGAGTATCACGGCTGCCGCGACTGAGTCGTCGTGTGGCGCGCCCTCCGGTGCATATCGTGACGCCTCGATAGAGCTCCCTGCCTCAAACGCGCGCTCGACGGGAACACGAGTCTCTTTTTTGAGCATCTCGATGAACGCATCGACATCATCTGTCACGGGATTCCGGAGCCCTGAATAGCTCATCGTGTCTCCAACTACAATGCAGCCAATTTTTTGCTCTTCGATATCTCTCTTGAGCAGCGAGAGTACCTGTTTATTGTTATCGAGAATTGCACGCGGAAACGCAATCGAGCCATCTTCGTCGGACATTGCGACGCCAATGCGCTTTGCGCCAAAATCAATTCCTAAGTACCTCATGTATTAATCCTGCGCCAAGAAAGAGGTTTTGTACATCTCGGGTTTGTATGCGGTTAGCCGTGTCACTTTCGTATTGAGTCCCGCACGCCGCAAATCGTCTTCAAGTGTTTGGACATACTCCCCTTCTTGGTCGTACCCGAGCGCGATGATGTCGGGCTTTGCTTCCAGAATGTGCGCGATATACCCCTCTGTATCACCAAGTACTGCTTCATCGACGAGCTCGCTCGCACTCACGAGTGCAAGCCTCTCGTTCTCCGAGCGGCGCGGGTGATTTCCTTTTATGCGCGCGACAGCCCCATCGCGCGCAATTGAGACGATGAGTGTCGGCTCTGATGCGAGCGAACGCGCCTGGCGAAATAAGTCGAGATGCCCCTCATGGAGCATATCGAAAGTCCCAAAGACCATGACGCGTGCCATCTATGTGAGGAGGGCGGCACGCATAGCGGCGATGGCCGCCTTTTCGCCGTGATTTGTTTTGCCGCGAGAGCGTGCTTTCGCCTGTGCGAGATTGTTTGTCGTCAGGATGCCGAGCGAAATTGGCTTTCCATACTTGATGGTAAGACTCGTGAGCCCGTTGAAGACGGCGGATGCGATGTGTTTGTCGTGGTCGGTCTCACCCTTCACGATGCAGCCGATGGTGATAATCGCATCCGGTTTTTTGCTTCGCAGCAAGAGCTCGCTCGCATACGTGAGATCGAAAGAGCCGTATACGTGGTGCACGGTGACATTTTTCTCTTTGACGCCCCATTCCTGAAGTACCTTGAGAGCACCCTCCAGCATGCCTCCGGTGATATCGGGGTTAAAGTCGGCGACGGCAATGCCGATTCTCAATTTCGATGCGTTCTGTACCTGCTCTTTTTTGAGAAATTCCTTTCGTAACATACAGGCACCGTATCACTTCTTTCTTAGTCCAGCCAGATAGGAAGCGGAGTGGTCGAATTCGACATTTACCACATCCCCCACCGTGAGCAATCCGAGATTCGTCGAAGAGAGTGTGTGTGGGATAAGCGCAAGCGTGACATTGGGTCCGTGCTTGCGTGCAATCGTGAGGCTCACGCCATTGAGAGCAATCGAGCCGTGAAGCACCGCCTGCCCTGCGAGAAGCGCACTCGGCTTGATGGTAATCTCTTTCGACTTTCCAAGTGCACGAAGCTCGCGCACAGGTGTCGAAGCATCGACATGTCCCTGCACGGGGTGCCCATCAATTCGCTGGCCGTATTTGAGAGAACGCTCCAGATTGACCACCTGTCCTTTCGTAAGCGAGCCTGCTGCGGTCTTTGAGAGCGTCTCGGGCATGTATTCGACATCGAAAAACGCAGCCGATGTGCGGACGACCGTCGAACACACGCCATCGATATTGATGCTCTGCCCGAGCACGAGTTTCCATGTACGCGGCTTCTCGACGCGAACCCGAAGAATCCGTCCTTTTTTCTCGGTCTCGAGAACCCGTGTCTTCTTTTCTATGATTCCGGCAAACATACGGCTCAATTCTTAAAGTATTCCCTCGCTTTTGCAATGTCGTCGTCTATCGCCGATTTGAGTGTCTCATCATCGGAAAATGTCGCAGTCTCACGAATCTTCTCTACGAGCTCAATCGACAACTGCCGACCATACACTCCCTCACTCAGCCCAAAAACATGTGCCTCTAGTAGCTTTCGTGAAGGGTCTGCAAAGGCCACCGCATGATATATAGTCTTATCGATTCGTACGACCGCGGCATATACACCACTTACCGACGGATCATCCTGTGTGATGTTTACCGTCGGATACCCGAGCGCTCTCGCTCGCTTGGAACCTTCCTGCACCATTCCTTTATATAGAGTCATGCGACTTTACTAGTGACCAAAATATTCAGGATGATGGATTTCATTTGCGGAGGGGGTGAGATTCGAACTCACGGTGGGTTGCCCCACTCCTGTTTTCAAGACAGGTGCATTAGACCACTCTGCCACCCCTCCCTCTGTAGCTGATGTTGTACCACGTTTCCGGTCATCGTACAGCGTCCGATGGTACAATGCGTATAAATCTCACGTTATGTCAGAAGAAAATGTCGTCCTTCGGTGGAGCGCGTACGAGCACGAACACATCGAAAGAGGGAGTGATTGGTATTGGGCGCTTGGCGTTGTCGCGCTTTCCGTCGCCGTGACAAGCATACTTTTCCAGGACTTCTTTTTTGCGCTTTTAATTCTACTTGCTGCCGGCACACTCGCGCTTATCTCTCGCACCCCGCCGGAGATTGCGCATTTTGAACTATCCGACAAAGGGATTCGTATCAACGGCAAAATGCATCCGTATCGTGAAATACTCGCATTCTGGGTCGAGGATGACCATGATGACAGGCCGATGCTCCTCGTAGACACGACCAAGTGGCTCTCGCCCAATATGATTCTACCGATAGAACACATCGAGCCTTCGCTCGTGCGTGCGTACCTCAAAGAGCGCGTCGAGGAGCGACACATGCAAGAGCCTTTCACGCACAAGATCGTCGAATTTTTCGGACTCTAGTTGCTCACCTTGAAGGTGGCGGTGGATACTTCGTCGAGGTATGTCGGCGTTATCGGATTTACCGGGGGAAGTCCGCCAAGATACGCATTGGGCGGTGTAAAAAGCGATGCCTGTATCGCATACGTCCGACCGACGATGAGGTCGGCGCCGCATACTGCGGGAGAATCAACTGCGCACGGCGAGCCCGTGGCCGGAATCGCCCACACGTACGAGCCTGATGTATTTGTCGACCGGTGGATGAGTCCTGTCGCCTGGCCGCTTTGAGAATCGACGAGCCAGAGTGCGACGGCGGAGTTGGATGGTGCCGAAGGAGTCTGCCATGTGATGGTCGTGCTAGCACCATGTTTTACATCAGCCCGACCATCAATCGTCGACGAGACCGTCATGACCGATGTTGATGTACTGTTGCCCACCACTATCGTGGTCGACGCTGCTTTTGTGCTACCGCCGATTGTTTGGCATGTCAGCACCACCGTAGTATTGCGCGTGAGCGGAGAGGTCGTCGCCACGCCGTTGACGTTTTTATTGTTCGCATTTTGCGTGGTGAAGCCCGGCATTTGGGGGCTCGATACGACGCACGACTGCATGCCGCTGGTCACCCACCCGACCCTCGACGATTCCCCGGAGACAACATTTCTTGGATTGGCGAGCAGAACGATGATCGGCTTCGATATCTGCACACTGCACTCAGCGCGAGCCGTCAGGTTTTGATTGCGGCACGTGAGTGCATAGGTGATGCCTGTAGCACCCGCCGGCGGCGTGGCTATCACGGTCGTCGTTGAGCCCGATGTCTGATTGTCAGTGGAGAATCCCCCTCCCGCGCCTGAGCTGCCCGTCGCGTTGGCGCACGAAAAGGATATGGCTATCGACATGCCCACATCTGCGACTTTCGGCTGGCATGAAAGCTCTGCTGTCGGCGTAACTGCGTTGCTTGGCGCACACTGCCAGTTGGTCGTGCACTGACGACCGTTTGATCCTTGCGTGGTCACCGGCTGCCAAGACCCGTTTGTGCATCCGGTAGTTGGCTTTGTAGGGGCTGTGGGGCAGGTATTTGAATTGGCATTCGGCGTACATGCCGCGGGAGGCACGGGCGCTATGGGTTGAGGACCGCCAAAGGTAGCGGCTTGCTGCTGCTGGTAGTTGTACTGCTGCAGCTGATAGTTGTATTGCTGCATCTGCATCTGATACTGCTGCTGTTGTTGCTGATACGCGTTCGGATCTGAAGCGCAGGGAGCACCTTGCCCTGCACCGGAACCGGTGAGTCCTTTCATGAGTCCCTGCAAAAGTGAGCCAAGTGCTCCCATCGGATTGCCGCCGCTTCTCGATGACGGTGAATCAGGGCCGGCGGGCCCCTGCGGTGCAGCCGGTCCAGGAGCAGGGAACGTATTCTTTGGCACCGGCCTACCGTCCGGTCCTACACATCCTCCGCTCGTACTACAGACCTGCGCGACACCGGGCTGGTCGGTACCCGGCACTATGCCAGGCTTCAGATGCCCTTGTTCGGCGGCAGACAGTACGGCGAGACGCTTCTGCAGTGATTCGTTCCTTGCGTCGAGCGCCGCTTTTTCGGCCTCCAACAATTTCGCGTCGCGCGCATTGCGCCCCTCATCACACCCGCCATATGCACAATTCGAAAGTGCCTGTTCTATCTCGGACAACCTATTTTTATTTCGTTCGATTTCAGCTTTTGTTTCAGTCCTGTCTTCCTCATATGCTTTTTTCAATATGTCTTGATCCGCTGAAGATACTCCCATTTCGCCCAAAAGTTTTTGATGCTCAGATGGATCGGTATTCTTTAAAATGTCCTTAATCAGGGGCTCTCTCAATTCTTTCTCTACAGCCGAGGGGTCGATACTACTATTCGCGCCAAACAGGTTGTCCACTTCTTTACATTCACTCTTATTGCCTCCGACGGGAATACAGTATTTGACCTTGCATTTATAGTCGCTCTTCGGTTTGTACTGTTTGGTCTTCGGGTCGAGCTCGCATCGCACGGGGTCGTTTTGTTGCCCAAACGTACCCGGAGTGAGCGCGAGAATCGCGGCCGCACTTTGCTGGGTGCTCTTTATTTGTTCGGGACCTTTGGGAGCCTCCCCCTGCGGCGGACAAACCGGCTGAGATGCGACTTGGGGGCTCCCCTTTGAATCCTTGTTCACTGTGTAGTCGTATCCGGGCTGGCACTGCTGTTTCTGTCCGCTCTCCTTGCCCGTACTCGCGGGCGTGCCGGCGGGAACATTGCCCGTAGCGGGAGTAAGCGCCGCCGACATTGCCAGCCGGTTGACCGAAGGAGTAGCGAGGTTTACGGCGACTGTGATGCTTCCCAAGAGAGCGACGAATACGAGCGCGGCAAGAATAGAATACCCGCGACTCGTAAAGCGCTTCCTCATACCCACTATGATGCGCCCTACACCAAGGCGACGCAATGAATCGCGTGGGGAAAAGAAACCTTTTTTGTGCTCCCGGCAGGAATCTCCCTCACCTCTCGTGTCACTGTCGCAACACTCGGGTTGGGCACCGCCTCGCGGCCTCGCCTACTGGCTCGGCATCGCTCCGCCTAGCCCAAAACCACAAACACTTGCCGTGGAGTATGAGCGTCTTTGTGGTCACGAGTAATTTCTTCGCCGTCGCTCAGAAATTCTCTCGACCCCGGCTCGCGGTTCGCCCTGCTAGGCTCACAACGCTCCGCCTAGCCCAAGACCACAAACACTTGCCGAAGGGCAAGTGTTTGTGCGTTTTGTGCTCCCGGCAGGAATCGAACCTACATTACATCCTCCGCAAGGATGCGTCCTATCCGTTGAACGACGGGAGCATTGAAGACGAGTCTATCCTAGACTTGTGCGTAAATCCAGCAGAAATGCCGGGAAATTACTTCGTGAGCGCGCCAACCTGCTTGGAGATGCGGGATTTCATGCGAGCCGCGGTGTTGGGCTTGATAGTGCCGTTCTTAGCGGCCTTGTCGATTGCCTGATAGAGGTCAGGGAGTGCTTTTGCAGCGTCCGCGCCCTTCTTGGCCACGAGGAGTTTCTCAACCGTCTTGAGGGTATCTTTCATCGCCTTCTTGCGGCGCGCGTTGAAGACGCGGCGCTTCTCTGCCGCTCGCTGTGCCTTCTTTGCTGACGTTGTATTTGCCATTGCCTAGCGATGCTACATTAATTCTGTGGTCTGCGCAAGAATCCGTCGGCCGACGGGGCCGATGCTATGATTGCTCCATGATTGGCTATATACGAGGCACTATAAAGGCCACGCGCCCGACACATCTCATTCTCGACGTGCAAGGCGTCGGGTACAAAGTATTTACTCTCAAAGAAACCATCCTGCGCTCGACGGAGGGAGAATGTGCCTTCTGGACTCATCTTGCCGTACGGGAAGACGCGCTCGATCTCTACGGCTTCGTCCACGAGGAAGAGCTGCGATTCTTCGAGCTCCTTCTGACAGTCTCGGGCATCGGGCCCAAGTCGGCACTCGCCGTGCTCGATATCGCTTCGGTCGAGACTCTGAGGAGCGCCATCGCATCCGGCAATGCGAGCTACCTCACCAATGTCTCGGGTATAGGCAAAAAGACCGCGCAAAAAATCGTACTCGAACTCAAAGATAAAATGAGCGCAGCAGATATCGCTTCTTCCGGCGCACTCAAAGGCGATGAGGAGGCACTGGAGGCAATGCGGAGCCTTGGGTACTCAGCAGCTGAGGCTCGCGATGCGCTCCGCAACGTCCCTCAAGATATCGAGGGAGGCAACGACAGACTACGCGCGGCATTGAAGATGCTCGGAAAGTAATATGTCCTTAAAAAGATTCTTGCCCGACTCTCTCATCTCCGCGTACCACCTTGCGATAGCGCTCGGCGGCGCATTTCTGTATCGCTTCCCCTCCCGTTCCATCAAAGTCATCGCCGTGACCGGTACAAAAGGCAAGACAAGTACAAGTGAGATGGTATCTTCGATACTCGAGGCCGCAGGACAAAAAACTGCGCTCATAAATTCGATTCGGATTAAGATTGGTCAGAAAAAGCAGCGCAACACAATCGGACGCTCTATGCCCGGCAGAGCTCGACTCCAAAAGTTTTTGCGCGATGCTGTACGAGAGAAATGTGCATACGCTGTCATAGAGATGACTTCTGAGGGTGCGAGGCAGCATCGGCACCGCGGCATCGAGCTCGACGCACTCGTCTTTCTCAATCTTGCCCCGGAGCACATCGAATCTCATGGTTCGTATGAAGCGTACGCTGATGCAAAGTACGAACTCGGCCTCGCGCTTGCAAACTCCTCGAAGCGTCCGCGAGCCGTGATAGCGAGCGCCGACGACAAGGAGTCCGCTCGCTACCTCGCTCTCCCCGTAGAGTCCCGCATCGCCTTCTCGCTCACCAAACAAGAACCTTGGCACGCATCGGCAGACGGTGGCACATTTACCTACGAAGGACGCACGATCGAAGTCCCTCAGCCGGGAGAATTTTCTCTCAAGAACGCGCTTGCTGCTGCTGAAGTCGCGTACGCGTTTGGCGCAGACCTTGATGCGATACAGAAGGGACTCGCCTCGCTTACGCGTATACCAGGGAGAGCGGAGCGCATTGACGCTGGGCAAGACTTCATCGTGGTCGTGGATTACGCGCATACACCGGATTCGCTCGAAGCACTCTGCGACGCATATCCGGGAAGAAAAATATGTCTACTTGGCTCAGCGGGGGGCGGCCGCGACACGTGGAAACGACCGGTCATGGGCAAAACAGCAGAGGAGAAGTGTGAGGTCGTGATTCTCACCAACGATGATCCGTACGACGAAGATCCTCAGAAAATCGCCGATGAAATCGCTTCCGGGATGACCAAACGACCCGATATCATCCTCGACCGACGCGAGGCAATACGTACGGCTTTTTCAATCGCACGCAAGGGTGACACCGTCCTCATAACAGGCAAAGGTATCGACCCTATCTACGGAAAAGGTGGCGCGAAGATACCGTGGAGCGACGCCGAAGTTGCTCGGGAAGAAATACAGCGACTCCGCGGAGGAGCGTTATAATACGCGCATGGTACGCACTGTCCTCTGGTGGGTCCTCATAGGGATGGTGATACTTCTCGCAGGCGCTTGGCTGTGGGTTGGCGGAGCATCACGCATCGTAAGTTTCGTGAAGACCATAACAAACCCTCTCGACATTATTTGGGGTACGAGCACGTCGACATATAAGGTCGCGCTTCCCTGGCAGCTCCCTATTCCCCAAGGTCCGGATATCGAAGGCTTGGCAAATGAGGGTGAGGCATATGAAAACATGAGCGCCGAAGAGCGTCTCGACGAAATGCAGCGTCAGTACGATTCAATCCAGAAAGACGTGACCAAGCTTGGGCGGTCACCATATGCAGACAAAGTCTCTCTCTCGCGCGCTGCAGCAACAGAGGCAGCCGCTTCAAACGAATATCTCGTTATCGATGCCTCCGGCAATGTATCTCTCGCGGGATGGTCCCTGATGAGCATGCTCACCGGCGCTATTGCTCCGATTCCCCTTGCAGCGACAGTGTACGAGCATGGCACTCTCAACAATGTCCGCACTGTCTCGCTCGAGCCGGGCGAGAGCGTCATTGTGATTACAGGCTTCTCTCCTGCCGGCGTCTCATTTCGCGAAAACAGGTGCACCGGATACCTTGCACAAAATCTCTCCTTTGAGCCCTCGCTCGCCAATGCGTGTCCCTCACCCGCGGAGAGCATGTCGCTTACCGACCAAAACCTCCTGCGATACGGCGGTGATTGCGTAGACTACGTACAAACACTTCCTCAATGCACGTATCCGACGACCATCCCCGTGTCACTCGCTCCCGCGTGTCGTATATATATTGCAAACACATTCTCGTACAACGGCTGTGTGCAGACGCATCGGTATGATTCGAACTTCATGCTTGATACGTGGCGGCTCTACCTTGGCTCACCAGTCGAGCTTTGGGGCAACACGCACGACGTCATCCGCCTACTCGATGAAAACGGTCAGACGGTCGATTCGATTACGTACTAACTCTCGAGCGTGCCAAAGAGCACCACGCCGGCGGCAACCGAGACATTGAGTGACTCCTTCTTCCCGTGCATGGGTATCTCTACAATATCGTCGCAGTTTGCGAGCATCTGTGGTGAGATTCCCCGCACTTCGTTGCCCAGAATAAAAAGTGTTCGCTCCCCTTTCTTCAGTGCACGATAGTCATGCGAGCGAGCATGCTGCTCAATGCCGACGATGTGCCACCCATCTTTGCGCATCGCACGCAAAAGTGGGCCGGGAGATTTCACATACCGCCACCGGAGCGAAGTCTCGGCGCCCAGCGCCGTCTTCGCAATATCTTTCTGCGGTCGACCGAATCGGTCGATAGGACGAGGCGTGTAGCCGCTCAGGTACACGTGTGTAACGCCCGCCGCATCGCAGGTGCGAAATATCGAACCCGCATTGTGTGCGCTTCGAATGTTGTGTAGAAGCACCGCCACTTCTTTCATAGCGAGAGCCTAGCATACCCGCCCAAGCTCGTTCACTTCTCCTCGCCGCTACGTTATACTTCTAGGCATGCTTTCCATATTCCCCGAAATACTTTTCCTCGCTCCGTTTGCCGCACTCGCTCTCAGACTCTCGCTCACTGTGGTGCTTCTTATTACCGCATGGGCGCACGTATCGCGGCCGGAAACACTTCCGCGTGTTTGGGCTCTCGCTGAGGCCGCGGCGGCGGTATCACTCCTCGTAGGTGCGTGGACGCAGCCGGTAGCACTCTTTGCAGCTGCGTGGCTTTTTGCGAGCATGTTCTTCCACGGCATGCGCATATTCCCCAAGAGCACTATCGCGCTCGCGCTCATCATCGCGCTCTCCCTCGTTGTCACTGGTCCGGGCGCCTTCGCACTCGACCTTCCTCTCTAAAAGGCCCTCCACTCTCTACACACCCATGGTATTGCGAGGCACTTTTCGCATGCCACAATGCTGCGTATGGGAATAGAACTCCGCAAAGTACGGAGAAGCATCGAGGAAAAGGCTGAGAAAGCTGCTATCAAAGACCCTCTCACAGGTGAGCAGATGGAGCTCGGCGAACATGCAAAATCACAAGAGGACATCTGGCAAGACCCTGAAGAGCAGGCCAAGTTTCTGCAGTTTCTCGGTGCAAAAGACAGCCGTAAGGCAAAGCCTGTCATCGACGCTCTTGAGAACAAACGTCTTTTGACAGAGAGTCAGCAAACCTACATCGACGAGTCGGTCAGAGGTTACAACACCCGTAGAGCTGAAATGGGCAGACTGGAGCAGATCTTTACGCCGGACTACGTCCGCGACATCGCCGAAACGGACAAGAGTGTTGGTCTCATGGTTAAACAGATTGGACTCGAGAGAGCTCATGAGCTTCTCAGAGGCCAACTTGAAAAGCTTTCCCTGGACGACGCAAAATCGTACTCAAAGCTCGTCAAATCCATGTCGGAAGAACGCACTCTCAGTGAAGGCGGCTGGGCACGGAGCGTCGATGCGAAAGTCTCCACCGCTTTAGAAAAGACGGGCATCCCGGAAAGCGAGCTCGGGCGGTACGTCACAAAGAGCATAAACCTATCGAGCGGATTCGACTCGGGAGAAAAGACGATGATTGAGCGTACAGCTCGAGAAAGCATGAATACTCTAATGAAAGTCGCCGACATCGTCAGCGGAAGTGCTATTTCTCATCGACGCGCCCGCACTCTCATCGAGTCATTTCAGCACCAGCGCGATGTACTCCAACAGAGCAATCTGCATCTAGCTGATATCGCAAAGGTCCTCAAGGCCTCTATTACCCCGGAAATACGGCAGGAGATGCAGCGCGTCATGATGGAGGGCGGAGAGATGAAGGGCATGCCTGAAACCAACGTAAACACCATCCAAGAGCTCCGTGCGGCACGAGAAGAGTTTGAAGAAGGAGCAGTGAAGAAGCGTTTTGGCGAAGCACTGAAAGCGGAGAGCAAGCGACTGAAGAAGAAAAGCCTCTCGGCGTACTCACCGGCAGAGAAAAGCGCGTTTATTGATTCATTTGTCGATACTGAGGTAACGCTTCAGAAGAAAAAGATCGGCCGCGGCATCTTTACTGCGCTCCTCAATATATTCCTCAAATCAAAGCCCGACATTAAAACTCACGCTGCATCACTATGGCCCTAACTCCAGAACAGCTTCGCACTGAGATAGACCGCCTTTTGGAC
>VMEY01000013.1 GCA_007375785.1 Parcubacteria group bacterium Athens0416_74
AAGCCGAGACCCGTGCCGCCATTTCCACCTCGCGCCCTCGCGGAGTTGATGTTCACGGGCGATGCGTTCGCTGCGGACGTGTTGGCGATGTTGGTCGTCGACGGTCGAAGCAGTGCACCAGCTCCCGCGGTGCCCGCCCCCACGGCGATACCCGCGACGGCTCCCTTAAGCGCAGAAGGTACGACGCCTTCCGACGCCGCAGTGTTGATGGGAGCGACCTGTCCCGTAGGACCAAGCGCAACGATCGTCGTCGTCGGTGGGCTTACGCCGTCGCCCTGCGTTTCGATTGCCGCAATTGGCGTGCCGTTAGAGAGCACCCCTTCGGTAATCGTGAGACGCGTACAGGCGCCCGTCAGAACACTTGCCGCGATGGCAAGGCAAAGAAACATCTTGTTCATTTGAGATTCCCCAAGTTTCCAGCGTGCCGTCATGACGACGCTCATGCAATGATAACACAAAACAGCCATGACGTCAATGATGAATGAAGCGGGCGGTACATGCTATGCTTTGTGCATATAAGCCTAGGAGAACATATGGATAAAGCCCGTGTTACAGCCAAGGATTTCTTCATGTGGTTCGGTGCGATGGCCGCTCTCTACGGAGGGGTGGTCGCATTCGTATCACTCATATTCGAGTACATAAACGTCTCGTTTCCGAATCCAGTGCAGGAGGCGTACTACTACGCAGACTACGGCAGCAATATTAGCTATGAGACAGCGAGTCTCATCGTACTTACGCCGGTTGTCATGGTGCTCATGCGCCTTATTCGTCGCGACATTCAGGCGGATCCGTCGCGCGAAGACACATGGGTGCGCCGCTGGGCGCTCGTCCTCACGCTCTTCGTGGCTGCTGCCGCGATGATAGTCGACCTCATTGTCGCACTTACTACTTTCCTCCAGGGTGAGGAGATGACTGCTGCATTCCTCTTGAAGGTACTCACAGTGCTGCTTGTCGCGGGTGCCGGCTTCTTGCACTTCTTCTTCGACTTGAAGGGCTACTGGCAGCGTGAGCCCGCTCGCGCTCGTCTTATCAATTATGCAGTAGGAGTCTTGGTACTTGTCACTATCATCGCCGGATTCTTTATCATCGGTACGCCGCAGGAAATCCGCCGCATGAAGCAAGACAATATTCGAGTGCAGAATTTGCAGGAAATCCAATGGCAGGTGGTGAACTACTGGCAGCAGAAAGAAGCACTGCCGAATGATCTCGCTGCGCTGAAGGATCCGATTTCAGGCAGCATCATCCCTGTCGACCCGAAGACGGCAGAGTCGTATGTCTACAAAAAGACAGGCACGATGACATTTGAGCTCTGCGCGACATTCGATCGTGAAGGCGGATTGAACTACTCTGTCGCAAAGCCCGTGGAACTCACTGCAGAGGACAATTGGCAGCACGGGGCAGGCGAAGTCTGCTTCGAGCGCACGATTGACCCTGAGAAGTACCCTCCGTACGAAAAACTTCGTTAACCGATCTGAGCGCGTAAGAACCGCCTGCATGTGCAGGCGGTTCTTTTATGGCACAACAGAGCGTGTTACGCTGGTCAGCAATGCAGTACGACCACAAGAAAATCGAGAAAAAGTGGCAAGAGCTTTGGGCACGCAACAAGATATACACCACCCCCGACCAGGTGCCCGGTAAGGACAACTTTTACCTATTGGTCGAATTTCCGTATCCGTCGGGTAATCTGCATGTTGGCCATTGGTACGCGTTTGCGGTACCGGATATTTTTGCGCGCTTCAGCCGGATGCGGGGGAAAAATGTGATGTACCCAATTGGCTTTGATGCCTTTGGCCTTCCTGCAGAGAATGCCGCGATAAAGAACAAGCTCAATCCTCGTGATTGGACGGAAAAGAATATAGCGTATATGAAGACGCAGATTGAATCGATGGGCACGATGTTTGATTGGTCACGCCAGGTTTCCACCATCGACCCCGCATACTACAAGTGGACACAGTGGCTGTTTTTGCAGCTGTATAAAAAAGGATTGGTGTACCGGCGAGAGACGGCGGTAAATTGGTGTCCAACCGATAAGACAGTGCTTGCGAATGAACAGGTGACTGACGGAAAGTGTGAGCGTTGTGGCGCGGAGGTGCAGCAACGACAAATGCTTCAGTGGAATATCAAGATAACAGACTACGCCGATAGGCTCATAGACGATCTCGAGACACTCGATTGGCCGGAGCAAATAAAGGAATCGCAGAGAAATTGGATAGGGCGCAGCGAAGGCGCCGAGATAGACTTTGCTCTCGATGTGGGGGAAAAATATAAGTTTGTCATACTTCACGGCTTTCAGAGTGGTCCGGATCGCCCGCGTTGGATATGGGCCAGACAGAAACTGGAGGAAATGGGGCACGAAGTGATTATTCCATCGCTTCCAAATCCCGATGCGCCAACCGAGCGCGAGTGGGTAGAGGCAGCACTCGCGGCTACGTCATACGATGAGCGTACCGTGCTCGTGGGGCACAGTCTTGGCTCCGTAGCGGCACTGAAAGTGCTGGAGAAGCTGGATACACCCATCGCACGGCTCGTGACAGTCGGCGGTTTTGTGAGCAAGGATTTCAAGGACAATCCGCGCCCGTTTGAGAAAACATTTACCTGGAGTTTTGACGGAGAAAAAATTCGACGCAATGCTCGCTCAATCACAATTCTGCACGACCCGCGTGACTACGCCGTATCCGAGGCACAAGCGAGGGAGCTTTCGGACCTTCTGCGCACACCTCTTACTATCGGGACGTCGAACAAGCCTCACTTCACGGGGGATACTGAGCCCGATGTCGTGATGTGGCTCCGTCCGACTATCCGTGTGTTTACGACAAGACCGGACACGCTCTTTGGTGCCACGTATCTCGTGCTCGCACCGGAGCACCCGTGGGTCAAGCTCGCACTGCAACATAAGACGGTACTGAAGAACAGTGCCGAAGTACTGGCGTACGTTGAGGCTTCCGGAAAGAGGAGCGACCTAGAAAGACAAACTGACCAGAAAGATAAGACAGGCGTAAAGCTCGAGGGTGTGAGTGCGGTCAATCCTGCGACTGGGGAGAAGATTCCTCTGTATGTCGCAGATTACGTACTTGGCCACTACGGCACGGGCGCGATCATGGCCGTGCCCGCGCACGACGAGCGCGACTATGAGTTTGCCAAGAAATTTGGTTTGAATATTAAAGAAGTGGTGGAACCCCTCGTGGTGGGCAACGGTGGATTTGATGCGGTACGCGAGGGGTTGCCGTTCACCGAGCGTAATGCTGCGATGGTCGTCGTCAAACATTGGAGCGAGAACAAATATTTGTGCCTTGAATGGAAGAAGGCAGCATGGAAGGGTTTTGTGTGCGGAGGCATTGAAGAAGGCGAGGATGCGATTACTGCGGCGCTGCGCGAGGTCAGGGAAGAAACTGGGTACAAAAATGTCAGGTTCGTCCGTCTCCTGGGCTCGCGTATCCACGACAAATTCTTCCACGTCGTCAAGCAGCGCAACACATTCGCGCACTTTACGCCGCTGCTCGTCCAACTTGAGAACGACGATCGCGAGGAAATGAGCGCAGAGGAGCAGGACCTACACAATGTCGTCTGGCTTGAGGAAAAAGACGTCGCGAACTTTGTGAACAGTAGAGATATATCCATAGCGTGGGAGCGAGTGATTGGTGCGGGTGTATACACGGGAGAAGGGCTCATGACAGATTCGGCAGAGTTTGATGGTAAAAGTACTGAGGATGCACGTAAAGAAATGGCGGACAGATATGGACGCGTGAAAAAGACGTACAAACTACGCGACTGGGTAGTCTCGCGCCAGCGCTACTGGGGCGTGCCCATACCTATGGTGCATTGCGACAAGTGCGGCGCTCAGCCGGTACCCGACGAACAGTTGCCGGTGATACTTCCGGAAGTCGACGACTATTTACCTGAAGGAAGCGGGAAGTCGCCGCTCGCGAAGGTGAAATCTTTTGTCGACGTCGTGTGTCCTACGTGCGGTGGTGCTGCTGCACGCGAGACGGATACATTCGACACATTCGTCGACTCTTCGTGGTATTTCTTGCGCTACACCGACTCACAGAACCCGGCGGAGTTTGCAGCGAGGGCAAAACAGGATAGCTGGATGCCCGTCGATTTGTACTCGGGTGGCGCAGAGCATACGACTATGCACTTGCTCTACAGCCGCTTCTGGCACAAAGCACTTTTCGACTGCGGTCTTGTTGCTAATGCGGAGCCATACGCACGGCGCATGAATCGCTCGCTCATCATGGGTCCGGATGGACAAAAGATGAGCAAATCGAAAGGCAATGTCATCGACCCCGACGAAGTGGTGGCGACTCTCGGTGCTGACACGGTGCGTATGTATCTCGCATTTATCGGTCCGTACAACGAAGTATCCAGCTATCCATGGAATCCGGATGCGGTAGTCGGTGTCCGCCGCTTTATAGAGCGGGTATGGAAACTGCATCTCAAACTGGATCAAGGTAAAAATATTGATCAAGTCGAGAAACCGCTTCATTTCTTGATAAAGAAAATCACAGAAGACATTCCGAAATTGAAGTTCAATACATCTATTGCGGCAATGATGAATTACCTGAATGAAGTAGACACAAAAGGAATTTCAAAAAAACAATATCTTGTATTCTTGCGACTCCTAGCTCCATTTGCGCCGCACATTGCGGAAGAGCTGTGGTCGGAAATGGGACAAACGGGGAGTATTCACCTGGAGTCATGGCCGACGTACGAAGAGCGATATCTCATCGACGACACCGTATCGATGGCTATCCAGATAGATGGCAAGACGCGAGGAGAAGTATCCGTCGCGACCGACGCCGACAAAGAGACCATCGAGGCCGCGGCGCGAGAAGTCGTATCGGCGCGATTGGAAGGTCAAAAAATCGCACGCGTCATCGTCGTTCCGAAGCGATTGGTGAATTTTGTTTTGGAAAATTAAAACGAATACACCGATACTACGCTATAGCGTAGCATCGGTGTAGATACACAGTTTGAATTAGCGAGTGCGCACTTGCGGACCTTCTGGTCTATCGTCGACCGTATACCCCTTTTCAAGGAGCGCTGAACGAAGCTCATCGGCACGCGACCAATCCTTATCGGAGCGTGCCTGCTCTCGCTGCTCCAGTATGAGGAGAATATCCTCGGGCAAATCAGTCGTATCTACGACACGACCAAACTGCGCCGCGGAAAGCGACACAGCAAGTTCGTCGTCTTCCACGAGTTTCAAGCCGAGAATCGCATCAACATCGGCGATGGTAGCGCGAATATCAGCAGGGGACACAGTAGCGTCTTTCGTAAGCTCCCATATGCGTGAGAGTGCGCCCGGTGTATCGAGGTCGTCGTCAATCCGATCGAGAATGGCTGTGAGGTGCTCGTCGTGCGGACGGCCTCCCTCGGGGGCGCTTTGCACCAGCGTTCGAAGTCGTAGAAATGCGGTCTGCGACGCCTCGAGTGCTTCCCACGAAAAATTCGCATTGGAACGATAGTGAGCGCCGAGATAGAGGTACCGAAGCGCAAGCGGATGAAAGCCTTTCTCGATAACATCGGCAAGATAGACGACGTTGCCTTTTGATTTCGCGAGCTTTCCGCCGTCGAGCTGTATGTGTGCACGGTGGAGCCAGAAGCGAGAGAGCGGCTTTTTGCCGGTAGCTGCCTCGGATTGCGCGATTTCGTTGTTGTGGTGCACGGGGATGTGTTCGATGCCGCCGGTATGGATGTCTATTTGTTCACCGAGCGTGCGACGAATCATCGCGGAGCACTCTATGTGCCATCCCGGAAAACCCTGGCCCCACGGTGATTCCCAGCCAAGCTTCTTATCGAGCTTCCACAGCGCAAAATCCGTCGAGTGCCTCTTGCCTGAGACTGTAGCGACGCGCGCGCCTTCTTTGAGTCCCGCGATATCAATGCCGCCAAGCGCCCCGTACTCGGGAAAGCGAGACGTGTCATAGTAGACGCCATCATCGGTACGGTACGCATAGCCTTTTTGTTCGAGCGATTCAATCATCGCTATCTGCGCCGATATATAGTCGCTGGCTCGAGGGAACTCGATGCGCGAGGTGTCGATGTTGAGTGCAGCGATATCCTCAAGAAACACGGCTGTATATTTCTCGGCAAGCACACGCATATTTTCAAGTGTCGGCTTCATGTGCTCGCGCTTGAGACCCTTGGTCATCTTGTCTTCTCCCTCATCGGCGTCCGAAGTAAGGTGACCCACATCGGTGATGTTGATGACCTGCTTCACGGGGAAACCGTGGTACTCCAGTGTCCTCCGCACCAAATCCGCAAAAACAAACATTGAGAGATTGCCGATGTGCTGGGTGTCATAGACGGTGGGGCCACAGTTGTACATGCGCACAGACTTCACAGCCGCAGGAAGTTCAAAACGCTGTAAATCCTTTGTGAGAGTATTGTACAAAAAGAGGGGAGAGCTCGTCGGAGCTACCGGCTTCCTGCGAAAAGATAGAAAGGGCAATATCATTGCGCACAGTATGACCGCAATGACGCCTAGCTTCAAGTGCCGCTTGGAGACATGGTACGATACTCTGCAACGGACATGGAGCTTTTCGCAGAACTCAGTATCGTGATTGTCATCGCCGCGTGCGTTGCGGTTTTGATGCGTCTTCTCAGGCAGCCGCTCATCATCGGGCACATTCTCACGGGTCTGATTGTCGGACCGTTTGTCTTCAACATCGTGCATTCTGCGGAGACTTTCGCACTTCTCGGAGAGATTGGTATTGCAATCTTGCTCTTTACCGTTGGGCTTCATCTCAATCCGGACATCATTCGAAAATTCGGTCGAGTCGCAATCATAGCGGGCCTGAGTCAAGTCACGATTACTACAGCGGCGGGGTATTTCATATGCATACTGCTCGGCTTCAGTCCGCTACCCGCATTTTACGTGGCGATCGCACTCGCGTTTTCGAGCACGATTATCATAATGAAGCTCATCACAGATAAGGGAGATATCGATGTGCTCTATGCCAAGATTGCAATCGGTTTCCTGCTCGTGCAGGATCTTATCGCGGTACTGCTCCTTCTTGGCCTGCCCATGTTCTCTTCGGGCAGTCTGAGTGTCTCAAGCGTTACACAATTTCTTATCTCCGGCGCTATGCTCGTCGGCTTTGTGTACCTGGCTTCGCGCTTTTTTATATCGAAAGCCAGCAATTTCATTTCAGAGTCCCAAGAATTTCTCTTCCTCTTCGCGATTACGTGGGGAATTGGAATTGCAGCGCTCTTTAAATACTTTGGATTCTCTCTGGAGAGTGGTGCACTGGTGGCGGGTATTGCGCTTGCATCTCTACCTGCGCGTCATGAGATAAGTGCGCGTCTTGTACCTCTGCGCGATTTCTTTATCGTCATGTTCTTTATCTTCCTGGGGTCCCAAATGCAGTTGGGCGACGTGACCGCGCTCCTGCCTGCGGCGATTATCTTGTCTGCGCTCGTGCTTGTAGGAAACCCGCTCATTCTAATGTCGGTGCTGGGTATCATGGGGTATAAAAAGAAGACAAGTCTGCAGACCGGCTTTACGGTCGCGCAGATTAGTGAGTTCTCCCTCATACTTGTTGCGCTGGGTGTGACACTCGGTCATGTCTCACAATCCATACTTTCGCTCGTCACGCTCGTCGGCATGATAACAATCTTCGGCTCATCGTATCTCGTGATGTATTCGGACAAAATCTACGCGATATGCGCTCCATATCTGGGAATCTTTGAGCGCGCAAATGCGAAAGAGCCGCATCTGAGGAAAGGGGGATATTCTGTAGTGCTTTTCGGCTGCAACAGAATCGGCTACGACTTCCTTGAATCCCTCAAAGAAATGGGCGAGAAGTTTCTCGTGGTCGACCACGACCCCGAGACCATACAGAGGCTCTCAGCACAGGGTGTCGCGGCAGAATACGGCGATGCGGGGGATTTGGATTTCTTGGAGACTATCGATTTCTCGAAAGTCGAGCTTGTGATATCGACCGTGCCACACAGCGAGACCAACCTCCTCATACATCGTGCGGTGAAAGCGGCCAACGAGAACGCAGTTGTTATGGTCGTTGCTCATAAACTCGCGGATGCGCTCTCTCATTATGACGAGGGAATAGACTATGTGATCCTCCCCCATTTCTTAGGAGGAAAGTATGCAGCTGAGCTGGTGGTGAAGTTCCGTGCCGACAAAGTGCAATACGAGAGCCTCAGAAACAAGCATATAAAGCATTTGCAGCTGCGCGTGAGTGCGGGTCACGAGCATCCATACGGTGGCGCATAATGCTGCCCTCATCTACCGGACTTCTCATATAGAGGTCTCCATGAGATAATTCATCGTCATGAATGAAAAACGCTCCATTTCCTATGCCACAGCTGCCCCGATAGCAGCGCTTATATTGGTACTCGGCTTTATCGGCGGCTCAAGCTTAGGCGGGAGTCCTGTAGCGAGCCTATCGACGGATGCGAACATGCCGGAGGGCGTGGACTTTTCACCGGTCTGGCGTGCGTGGAGCATTATCGACGAAAAATTCGTTCCCGCATCGGTGGCGACTTCGACCGTCATAGCATCGACCACGGCTGATAGGAATCAAGAGCGTGTCTGGGGAATGGTAGAGGGTCTTGCGAGCTCGCTCAACGATCCGTACACATTCTTTCTTCCGCCTGCGGAAAATGAGCAATTTGGCGAAGACATGAGCGGCAAGTTTGAGGGCGTCGGTATGGAAATCGCGGTCCGCGATCAGGTGCTTACTATCGTTACACCGCTTAAGGGTACGCCCGCGGAGCGCGCGGGTCTCAAGAGCGGAGATAAGATTCTGAAAATTGACGGGAAGGATACGCACGACCTCGATGTTTCGGGCGCCATCAAGCTTATTCGCGGCCCTAAGGGCACGGTAGTCACGCTCACGATTGCGCGTGAGGGAGATGCAAAGGTGCGCGAAGTAGAGGTGACGCGCGACGTGATAAACGTGCCCATTGTCACGACGAAAAATCGCGATGACGGTGTCTTTGTGATTCAGGTCTCGCAGTTTACCGCCAACTCTACGGACCACTTCCGCAATGCGCTTCGTGAATTCGTGCAATCGGGTAAGACCAAGCTCGTACTCGATCTGCGAGGCAACCCTGGCGGCTACCTCGACGCTGCGGTAGATATGGCCAGCTGGTTTCTCCCATCGGGTAAGGTGGTGGTGACAGAAGACTACGCAGGGCACGCCGACAACATCGTGCATCGCTCGAGTGGCTACAACGTGTTCAATGAGAATCTTAAGATGGTGATTCTCGTCGACCGCGGCTCGGCGTCGGCTTCAGAGATTCTCGCCGATGCGCTGCGTCACTATGGAATCGCAAAGATGGTGGGTACCAATACGTTTGGAAAAGGCTCTGTCCAGGAGCTCGTGACCATCACGCAAGACACTGCGCTCAAGATTACGGTAGCAAGGTGGCTGGGCCCGGATGGCGAACAAATACCGCTCACAGGTATCGTGCCCGATGTCGAGGTGAAAGTCTCGGAAGAGGACCTCAAGGAAAAAAGAGACCCGCAGCTAGACAAAGCGATTGAGATGCTCAATATATAGAGTATGAAAGTCGTGATGATAAAAGACGTGGGCGGAGTAGGGAAGCGAGGCACCCTCGTCGAAGTATCTGATGGCTACGCGCTCAACTACCTCATCCCGCACAGGATGGCCGAACAGGCGACGGCACAAAAGGAATCGGAGGTCGTGATGCGCATGAAGAAAGAGGATGAGACACGCGAGAAAGAGGCGAGCGCGACGGCAAGTGTCATCCACGGCCTCAAAGGTGCACACATAAAAATCTCTGCGAAAGCCACGGAGAAAGGCGGACTCTTCAAGGCCGTCAGCGCAATGGATATCGCTAAGGCGATTATGGCGCAGCGGGGTGAGCTCCTGCGCGTGGCGCTCATACAGCTTGATAAACCTATTAAGACTACGGGCGACCATATAGTGACGGTAAGGTCCGGCGATGCGGAAGCGCAGTTCACTTTAAAAGTCGAGACAGGTAAATAAAAAAGACCGGCTCGCGCCGGTCCTTTTTATGAACAGATACAGAAATTAGACGACATCGACGACTCGGCGTGTGACAGAGCGTCCGTCAAAATTGGTCTTGCGCTTCGATCGGAAGGAGACCTTGCCGTCTTTGAGTGCAAAAAGAGTGTGGTCTTTGCCCATGCCGATGTTCTTGCCGGCCATAATGGCGGTACCGCGCTGACGGATGATTATCTCGCCGGTGCGAACTGCCTGTCCGTCAGAGCGTTTGACTCCGAGATACTTCGGATTGGAATCGCGTAGGTTTTTTGCTGAGCCGCCTGCTTTGGTATGTGCCATGGTGGTTGTATTTTCTTGGTATTATTGCCCCATGAGAATTTCTGAGGGTAGGCAGAATATACAGGAATTCGTGGCCAAATGCAAGGCTATCCTGGACCTTGGGGTAGGGGAATGGGGTCTATTTCTGGCTTTAACGCTCGTTATATTGGCATCCTTTGGTTTGGGTCGTCTATCGGCCCTGGTCGACGCTAAGCCGCTTGTAGAGCTTCACACGGCCTCCCTGGAGGCAGGGCAGGAGGGCATGGCTACCGGCGGGCAGTACGTGGCTTCTCGGACGGGGTCAACCTACTATTTCCCCTGGTGCGCGGGTGCGCAGAAGATTGCCCCGGCGAGCGAGCGCTGGTTTGCGACCGAAGAGGCTGCCAAAGCGGCAGGGTATAGACCGGCTAAAAACTGCAAGGGTTTGGCCACCGATTAGGGACGGGGTACAATAGAGCCCAATGATTGTACTTGATGTCGAAGCGACCGGTGTTGAAGCCAAGAAGCATTCCATCGTGAGCATAGGTGCGCTTGATTTGGCAAATCCGAGCAATCGCCTGTATATGGAGTGTCGCGCATGGGATGGTGCGCACATCATGGATGAAGCGCTTGCCGTCAACGGCTTCACCAGGGAGCAGGTGCTCGACCCGAAGAAGCCAAGTGAAGCAGATCTCACGCACGAGTTTCTTCGCTGGTCCGAAGGAGTCGAGGAGCGTACGTTTGCAGGACAAAATGTGTCTTTTGACCGCGACTTTCTCAAAGAGGCTGCAGAGCGAGCGGGGCACACCAACTGGCCTTTCGCGCATCGCACACTCGACACGCACACGATGGCTTTTATGCACATGATAGAACACGGACTGGTGCCGCCGGTAAAACACCGCCGCTCTGCACTCAATCTCGATGCGGTGCTCAACTACTGCGGCATCCCGGAGGAACCGAGCCCGCACAACGCACTCACGGGTGCGCTCTCACACGCAGAAGTTATTTCCCGATTGCTCTATGGCAGGAAGCTCTTGCCGGAGTTTGAACAATATGAAATTCCCTGGAAGAAGTAGCGA
>VMEY01000078.1 GCA_007375785.1 Parcubacteria group bacterium Athens0416_74
GGTCGCGCAGAATCTCGAAATAGTTCGAAAGCTTGGCGAGTTTACATCACTCGGATATCCCATGCTGGTCGGTCCATCGAGAAAATCCTTTGTCGGATACACGCTCGATGTGCCACCGGAAGAGAGGCTCGAGGGCACACTCGCTGCGGTAACTCTTTGTATTGAAAAAGGTGCGGATATGGTGCGCGTACATGATGTAAAAGAAACCAACCGCGCCCGAATGTTTACGGACGCGGTCGTGCGTTGAGAATGCTGAATCCCAATAGGTGCCGTTCAGCTCGCCAGCTTGAAATGGTCGATGAATGTCGCGACGATGTCGCCGCTTGTCCAGCGCAATGAAGCGGTTTTCATCGGCCAGTTGTTCAGCAACGCCTCGTCACGGCCAACCTTGAACATCCAGTGGTGCATCTCGGTGAAGCGGCTAATTTCACCGGGCGGGCGTTCTCCATGCTCGTGCGCCTTGGCGTTGACGAGGGTGTTCAGGCGCTCGAGCGCCTCAGTTTTCGTCTTTGGAACGGTCGTACTTGTCGTACTCATGTAGCCTCCTCCAAGCTTCGGGGCACGCATTGATGCGGCTGGGGGTACTCTACTATCCCCACCCACAGGGTCAACAGGTACAGGGGTGCTACTATCAAGGTATATGAAAGACGACTTTCTCGGGACATTTATCGGCAGCCAACCACGTTCGAAAGTCCTACGCGTTTTTATCTTTAATCAGAACGAACCACTCACTATCCAGCTTGCAGCCAAGCGCGCCGCCGTATCAGTCGCATCCGCCGAAAAAGAAATAAAAATCCTTGAGAAGCTCGGCGTGCTCAAGCGCGGTCGTCTTGTCATCAAACTTTCCAACGGATCGCGCAGGGAAGTGAAAGGCAAACAGAAAATCGCGACATGGATTATCGACCAGGATTTCAAACATCTACGCGCTATCTCCGGATTTGTGCACGAGGTCTCGCCGATACGTTTCGATACGATAGTCGGCGCACTTAGAAAGTCGGGCAAAGTATCGGCCGTTATCCTCTCGGGAGCTTTTATGGGCGACGACTCGCGCCCTGCCGATTTGGTCGTTGCGCTCGACACGGTCAATGAGCGCCGATTGGAAAACACCATACGGAAACTCGAGCCTACCTTTGGCAGAGAAATACGATATGCGGCGTTTACGACCCCCGAATTCCGCTACCGCCTCACCATCCAGGATAAGCTCATTCGAGACACCCTGGATTTCCCACACGTCGTCCTCTTCGATAAGACGCGGATGCTCTAAAACCAACAAAATAGAGCCGCATGCTTCGTTGCGGAGCCTCAACAATTTACTCGCCGTACGTCTTGTACGACTCATAAATTGTCCTCTCCGTGCCTCGCATGCGGCTTATTTTCTCGATTTTTTCGTTACCGGTTCTATCCACACGACCACCCAAGCGGGGCTACCGGAGGCCATGGCGTTGCTATCATGAAGCCATACGGGTCGAACCGTTATATACCTTATTAACATTACACATAAATCGATATGATAGTTTCTCAGTCAGCAGGTGCCGTGCAGGGTTCGTTTTACGACCTTCTGTACACGGTGACGGCGTACCTCCCGGCAATCCTCGCCGCAGTCATCGTTTTTGTCATCGGCTGGATAATCGGGGTTATTTTGTACCGAGTCGTGGTGGAGGCTGTGCGCGTACTCCGCATCGACGATGCCGTAAAGGCAGCTGGTCTCAATGATGCAGCAAAGAGCGCGGGTTTCTCGCTCGACGTGGGTCGTGTTCTCGGCACGCTCGTCATGTGGTTCATCATTCTGGTGTTTCTCGTTGCGTCGCTTGAGATTCTCGGTCTCACGCGCGTGACGGTCTTCCTCCAGACGGTCGTGCTTCTGTACCTCCCGCAGGTCATCGTAGCGGCTCTCATCCTTATCCTCGGTGCCGTCGTGGCAGAGGTGGTGAAAGGGCTCGTCGCCGGTTCTGCGCGCGCAGCCGGTGCTCATGGCGCGAACCTCGCAGGTACCGTAGCCAAGTGGGCGATCTGGATCACAGCGGTGCTCGCTGCGCTCAATCAGCTCGGTGTCGCTACGGAATTCGTGCAGACAATCTTCACGGGTTTCGTGGTCGCTGCGTCGCTCGCATTCGGTCTTGCTTTCGGTCTCGGAGGCAAAGAAGCTGCTGCTCGCACGATAGAGCGTGTTCGCGGGGAAATCTCGCACGGAGGAAACTAATCTTTTGTTTCTCTGATGAAGCCGCCCCTCCGCCAGTTGGCGGACGGGGCGGTTTCATTTTGCGGCAGACGATTTGCTAGAATGATTCTCTATGCAGGCGGTCATATTTGCAGCGGGTCGTGGTACTCGCATGAAAGAGCTTACGGACACGATTCCGAAGTCTATGCTGCCTATCTTGGGTCGGCCGATTCTCGAGCACAAGATAACCGCACTGCCCAAAGAGATTGATGAAGTGATACTTGTGGTGAGCTACCTCGGGAGTTCGATACTCAACTATTTTGGCGGAGAGTTCGACGGAAGACGCATTCTCTATGTTGAACAAGAAAACCCCGCGGGCGGAACTGCAGACGCGCTCTGGCAAGCGAAAGATATATTGAAAGGAAGGTTTGTTGCGATGAACGGAGATGATTTGTATGCGAGGGAAGATATTGATGCGTGCATATCTGCGCCAGCG
>VMEY01000093.1 GCA_007375785.1 Parcubacteria group bacterium Athens0416_74
CATTTACCACCACGGGCACCAACACATTTGGTGGCGCACTCAATATCGCGGGAGCAATCACATCCACAGCGACCACTGCAAATACATTCCCGTACGCTTCTTCGACCGCCATCACAGTCTCCGGAACCGGCTACTTCGCTACGGCGAGCTCAAGCAATCTTACGGTTTCTTCCGTCGTCTCAGGCTCCCTGCTCAAAACGACGACGGGAGGGTCTGTCATCGCCGCAACTGCTGGCACAGACTTTGAGAATGCACTCACATTCTCTTCACCTCTCTCTCGTATCGCTAATACCATCTCAATCCAAGATGCCGTCGCGGACGGTAGCACCAAGGGTGCAGCTTCATTTACCGCGAGCGACTTTGACGCTGTGAGCGGTAATATCGCTATCGACTACACAAACGGCCAGGCAGCGTCCGGCTCACTCAAAGGCTTCCTCACCTCGGCGGATTGGACAACTTTCAATACGAAACTCGCATCCTCTTCCATCTCAAACTCGGCGATGGTTGCAGCACTGCTCAGCGACGAGACGGGGACGGGGAGCGTCGTGTTCTCCGCGAGCCCGACATTCACGGGGACTTCCGTCTTCGCGAACACGACGAATAGCGGCACCCTCGGTGTGACAGGGCTCGCCACTCTCTCAAGCGGCTTTGTATCGCAGGCGTCATCGACGGTAGTGGGTGCTTTCACTACCACCGGCACTAACACCTTTGGTGGTGCGCTCAATATCACGGGTGCGATCACCTCCACAGCCACGACTGCAAATACATTCCCGTACGCAAGCTCGACC
>VMEY01000079.1 GCA_007375785.1 Parcubacteria group bacterium Athens0416_74
TGCTTTCTTTCTTCTCTTTATTCCCTATATCATTAACGTGCTCCTCATAGAATAACAACTGTCACAAAAGCAAAAAACTGCCCACATTGCCGAAACCCTGTATGGCCACCGTTTTCCCCTTCAGCTGGTCTCCATAGAGCTGCAAAATCTCATCGAGGACGAAGCTTCCGCCAAGGCCGGTGGCCTCGGTACGCCCCTCAGAGCCCCCGTTTGCGACCGCTTTCCCCGTAATCACAGCCGGAGACGATGCATTGACCGACTTTTCATACTCATCACGAATCCAGCCCATAATCTTGGCGTTGGTATTTACGTCGGGTGCCGGTACATCGATTTCCGGCCCAATCACGGGGGTGAGCTTGCGCGCAAACTCACGCGTGAGCCGCTCAAGCTCTCCCTCCGAAAGCTCCTTCGGGTTGACCGCGATACCTCCCTTACCACCGCCAAACGGTACATCGACGAGTGCATTCTTCATCGTCATCCAGAAAGATAGTGCTTTAACCTCATCCATGTCGACATCGGCATGGTAGCGAAGCCCGCCTTTGTAGGGACCCCGGATATTGTTGTGCTGCACGCGAAAGCCGTCGAAACGACGCACGGAGCCGTCGTCCATCGTCAGAGGAAGCGAAACTTCCACGATTCTGTCGGGCTCGGAGAGTCGCGAATGGAGAAGGGGTGACAGGCCGAGACGCTGGTGCGCTTTTTCAAGCTGGCTCTTGGCGGTCAACCACGGATTGGCGTGCATGGTGACTATTGTACTTCTAGTGTCTGCACGAGCGCATCGAAATCACTCACTATCATGTCCGTGGGTTCAAGCATCGTCACCGAGGCCACCACGATATACTCGCCGTGCGCAAATGCGATACTCCGACCTCGATAGAGACCGTCCCATGTATATGCGTATCCGGTCGTGCCGGCGACGCTCACCTCTGCAATGTTTTTGTCGGCCGAGAGTTGGAAGTTGGATTGCGGTGTGCTTCGAATCCACTCTTGCGCACTCTTCTCTGCGCTTGTGGGCTTGTAGATATCAAAGGTTATCGACACGGGGCCCTCTCCGCCTTCGGGAATATTCGCCGCAGCTACTTTGTCCATGAGTGTAATCATGGCCAAGTGACCGCCCGTACCGTCTGCCGCAACCTCGGAGAGCACGTATGAATCGCGGTAGGCAAAGGTCATGCCGTACGTGTCATTCTTGTACTGCTTCAATGTGGTGACTTCAGGAGTGTCGGCGCCACCGGGCTCCATACCATTGTCGGCCGCGCGCGGGAGGAAGAAATACACCCCTCCTGCTATAAGAACTAATACCGCAAATGCCCAGATGGATTTATTCATCGGGCAAGTATATCAAATCGATGTCGCACGTTTTATATCTCCTGCTTCGCCTCCTGCAGAGTCGGCTCCTTGATGACCGTCACGATGCGACCATCGTCGAGATGGACGAGTCTCTGTGCCATATCAGCGTATTCCGGCTCGTGCGTGACCATGATGATGGTCTGGCCCTTGCGATGGAGATCAACGAATATATCCATGATGGAGCGCGACGAATGGTTGTCGAGGTTGGCAGTCGGTTCGTCGGCAAAAAGAATTTTCGGTTCGTGCGCGATAGCTCTTGCTATCGACACTCTCTGCTGCTCGCCGCCCGACATCTGGCTCGGCAAGTTGCCGAGGCGGTGACCGAGCCCCACCTTCTCAAGCGCTCCTGCCGCTTTGGCGTATGCTACTTTCTTCGGATTGTCTTGCATGAGAAGAGGGAGCGCCACGTTCTCAAGAGCGGTGAGCTCGGGCAAGAGCGCGTAGTCTTGGAAGACATAGCCAAACTTCAGCAGTCGGAAATTCATCTTTTCCTCCGCACTCATGTCGTGCGTATTCTGTCCGTCTATAACAATCTCTCCGCTTGTCGGCTCATCGAGCAAACTAATCTGGTAGAGAAACGTGCTCTTGCCCGCGCCTGAGCGACCCATAATGGCGATGAATTCCCCCTCTGCTGCAGTAAAGTCGATACCCTTGAGGACCTGGGTCTCAACATCACCGTTCGTAAACGAGCGCGTAAGATTTTTTGTAGTAATCATATGGTTAGTTTCTGCCCAAGATTGAATCGAGGGTATTTTTCCGCACAATCATCCACGCAGGTATGTACCCGGCTACGACGGTCGAGAAGACAAGGAGGCCCACACGAAACATTGTTTCGCCGGGATACGCCACGAGGATGCCATCGCTAAACGGGAAATCTATTGGATGAGCGGCAAACGCCGGTACGAGCACACCGTAGACGAGTGCGAGACCTATGGCAGAGCCGATGACTGCGTAGAAAATCGATTGGAAGACATACGAGACCTCGATGGCCTTGCCATTGATACCGATGCCTTTGAGAATGCCGATGAATTTGCGGCGTGTGAGCGCGTTGATGAATATCACGATGAATATGGTGATGGAGGAGACCACGAGACCGAAGCTCGAGAATCCAGCGCCGAGCATGTTAAACGTCGCGATCATGTCTTTGAGGAATTTCGGTTGCCCGTCTTCAAAAGTCTGCACTTTTGCGTACTTGTCCACGCCTTGAAGCTTTATCGCATCGCGCACCTCGCTCGGATCTGCGCCGGGCAGAAGCATAATCGCTATTTCATCGACGTTG
>VMEY01000080.1 GCA_007375785.1 Parcubacteria group bacterium Athens0416_74
TCGCGCTTTCTTCCAGGTCAACGGGAGGCCGTTTATCCTCGCACTCGAAAACGGCTTTTACTACATCCTTCACCCCAAGCTCTACCTTTGGAACAACGAGAGGTCCAAAAAGCCACTCATCAAGAAGGCATCCGAACCGTCGAAAGGAAGCGCCGGTGTGTACGTACCCAAACTCTCCGACAGCCGGCTGCACGAGCTCGCCTGGAGCCTCGACATCAACGAGCGCATCGCCGCGGGTACCGTCGACGACGAGGACCGCGGTGCCGCAAGCCCCGTCGGCGGCCTCAGGGTCCCCGAACAACTGGTCGCACAACTGAAGCGCAACGCACCGCTTCGCTAGCTCTATGCCGGAAACCACAAACAAACGAGTTGTCTCTCGCTCAACACAGGACTTCGTCCCGGTCTCAGAGGTGCGAGACGGGATAGTCGTCCTCAAAGAAGGCGGTTTGCGTGCGGTTCTTCTCGCATCTTCAATCAACTTCGCGCTCAAATCGGAAGACGAGCAGACTGCATTCATCGTGCAGTTTCAAAACTTCCTCAACTCGCTCGATTTTTCCGTACAAATATTCGTGCAGTCACGCATGCTCGATATTCGCCCCTATGTAGCTACACTCGAAGTCCAGTACAAGCAGCAGCTCGACGACCTCATGCGCATCCAGATTCGAGAATACATTGAGTTCATCAAGAGCTTCACTGAAGCTGCGAATATCATGACAAAAAACTTCTTCGTCGTTGTCCCGTATGCTCCCGCTGTGATAACCAAAAAGAATGGCCCCGCATCGTACCTGCCATTCGGCGCAGGGAAGAAGACTACCGAGGAGGAAAATCGTTCATTTGAAGAGCAGGTCTCTCAGCTCGAACAGCGCATCTCAATCGTCCAACAAGGGCTCGTACGCACGGGAGTGCGCACCGTGCAGCTCGGTACCGAGGAGGCGATAGAACTGCTCTACAAGATGTTCAATCCCGGAGAAGACGGAAAGCCTATGCCGGTTCCCGGACAAGAATAATATGTCTCTCACTGATCTACTCCCATTCGGAAAAAAGAAGGAAGAGTCTCCCAATATTCTGCCGGTGCTTCCCACGGAGATATACCAATCGGGAGTACTCGACCTGCAAGACGTCATCGCCCCACATGCGCTCAAGGTGAGCTCACGCGAGCTCGACCTGGGAGAGAAAATCGCACGTACGTTGAAGAAAAGGGGATGGTCCGTGATCCGATGCTCGATACGGCGTATGCCGACCTCGAACAGCTACGCGACAGCTTGCAGCAAGCACAAGAGCGCATCTTTGACGTGGGCCTCTACCTCACCATATACGGGGGAACGCGAGAAGAAATCGACAAAGTCGAGAGCGAAGTGCGCTCTATCCTCGAGTCACGTCTCGTCTACATCCGCCCTGCGCTCTTCCAGCAAGAACAAGGTTTCCGCTCCGTGCTCCCGATTGCGACCGATGAACTCGACGTGCACACAAAACTCAACTCGGCACCGCTCTCGTCCATCTTTCCGTTCATTTCCTTCGACCTCACGTCGGACAGAGGAATTCTCTACGGCATCAACAGGCACAACTCATCTCTCATCCTCTTCGACCGCTTCTCCCTTGAAAACTACAACTCGGTGACGTTTGCAAAATCCGGTGCCGGAAAATCGTACACGACGAAGCTCGAGATTCTCCGTTCACTCATGTTCGATACAGAAGTCATCGTCATAGACCCTGAGCGTGAATACGAGTACCTCGCAGAGACGGTGGGTGGCCGGTACTTCAACATCTCGCTCTCCTCGGAGCACCATATCAACCCGTTTGATCTCCCGATTCCTCGTGAAGACGAGAATCCCTCCGACGTGTTGCGCAACAACATCATCACACTTGTGGGACTTTTCCGCATTATGCTCGGCGGTCTCACACCCGAGGAAGACGCGATTATCGACAAGGCCATCACCGAAACGTACGCCCTCAAAGACATCACACCGGAAGCCAATTTTGCCGCTGTAGAGCCGCCACTTCTTTCCGACTTCGAACTTGTCCTCTCCGGCATGGAAGGCTCTGAAAGCCTCGTGCAACGCCTCTCCAAGTACACCAAGGGCACATGGTCGGGCTTTATGAACAGACCGACCAACGTCGACATGAACAAAAAGCTCGTCGTCTTTTCCGTGCGCGACATGGAAGACGACCTGAAGCCGGTCGCTATGTACATCATCACGCACCACATCTGGAACACCGTTCGCAAAGAACTGCGCAAGCGCCTTCTCGTCATCGACGAGGCGTGGTGGATGATGCGCTCCGAAGACACGGCGTCCTTCCTATTCTCTATCGCCAAGCGAGGACGTAAATACTACCTGGGTATCTCGACGATTACACAAGACGTATCCGACTTCTTAAACTCTCCGTACGGCATTCCGATGATTACGAACTCGTCGATTCAGCTCCTCTTGCGTCAATCACCGACTTCGGTCGACTTGGTGCAATCAACATTCAAACTCTCGGATGAAGAGAAGTACCTTCTGCTCGAGAGTGATGTGGGGGAGGGTATCTTCTTCGCAGGACTCAAGCACGTCGCAATCAAAGTCATCGCTTCATACACCGAAGACCAGATCATCACCTCTGACCCTTCGCAGATTCTCGCGATCAAGAAGGCGAAGCAAGATCTGGACGCTGTGGACACACCGACATCTGCGGGCGCTTCTGCTACCACTGCTGCCACCCGTGCACCCGCGCCGAACCTCTCATCTGTTCCCGCTGCGCCCGGTGCTGACACAGCGCCGGTAGGGAAGGCATTCAGCAGTTCCGATTTGAAAGAGGTATGAGAATCGCTGCATTTTTGGCAATCTTGCTTCTCGCCTCACCGGCGTACGCACAGCAATTTGATATCCCGGGCGCGTCAAATGCCCTGCAGATTGTGACGAGCCCCGCTCAGCCGGCCCCGAAAAGCACGGTCCGCCTCACGCTCCAGAGCCCGATTTTCGATCTCGATGAAGGTATTATCTCGTGGCGAGTCGACGGTGAGCCGCTCTCTGAAGGCGGCGGTCTTCGCACGGTGTCTATCAACGTGGGTGACGTGGGACAGCCTATTGATATCTCTGCTACGTATGTGAGCGGGGATGACGAAGCGCTCGCATTTCTCACTATCACACCCGCGGGACTCGGCCTCCTTTGGGAAGCCGAGGGTCTGACACCCGCATTCTACAAAGGGCGGACACTTCCGGCTGCCGGTGCGCGACTCACATTCGTCGCATACCCAACCTTTGTTCGCAATGGCGCTCCTGTCGCCGAAAAAGATCTCATCTTCACATGGCGACGCGGAGACACGGTGCTTGGCTCTCTATCGGGTCGCGGCAAATCCACCGCAGTCATCGACTCGACCGCATTTTTCGCCTCCGACATCATATCCGTCGAGGCGCGCACGACCGATGGCTCGATTTCATCTCGTGCGTCAACGCGACTGGTGAGCCCCGAGACACCGCTCAGGCTCTACGAAAATCACCCGCTCTTTGGGCCGCTCTATCACAAGGCATTTGGTGCAACGACTTTTACGCCTGATTCAGAAATGACATTTATCGCGATACCGTACTTTGCCCCCGCGACGAATGAAAACAGCCCGGCAAGGAATCCTTGCCGGGCTGGTCAAGATCGAAGTCGTGATTCACCAATTTCTTCTTCGGCTCTGAGGATGCGTGGCAGGTCACGTTCTCGAGGGCGGGAGGAACGGCCGAGGGGGACTATCCCTTCGGCGCTCAACAATAGTCTATGAAACTCAAAACACCTCTGCTCAGGTACATAGTCGCGGCCATTATCGTCGTGCTTCTCGGCGGTCTCGGGGGTTGGTACATGTTTATCAACAAACAAATAGATTCTACAGAGGCACGGGATGCGGCGCGCGGATACGGGGCATCGCAGACGTTTGGAGACGGAATCGGGAGCACGATTAACAACCTCGTCGGTGATGTGATTGGTGGAATACTCGGCAACGATAAGGACACGAATGCCGCGTCCGCCCCAAAGCTCTGGCAGATAACACGCACCCCCGTAGCAGGTCATGGCTTCGCGAGCTCGAGTCCCCGGCTATACTTCGCTGAACGCGCCTCCGGAAACATCCTCCTCGCAGACCCCACGACGACAAACGTGCAGCGTCTCACTAATACGCTCATTCCTAAGGTGCTGGAGGCCTATTTCGCAAATGACGGCTCTGTC
>VMEY01000014.1 GCA_007375785.1 Parcubacteria group bacterium Athens0416_74
ATTGCTTTTTTAATTTCTTGGTGTTCGGTCAAGCACTGAAGCGCTAAGTTGGCGCCGATTGAAGCTCCAATTAAAACTAAATTATTCTGTTTTACTCCTTTTGTTTCCAAAAATTCAATTCCGGCGTCTAAATCAAAGATTGTTTTTTGATGATCAAGGTCGGAAAAATTTCTGAATCCCTCTGGTCCAGCGCTGCTCTCCCCGTGACCCCGGAGATCAATCGCTAACACTTGATATCCTTCACTTTGCAGCTTCGGAGCAAATTCGTTCCAAGACTCTTTGGTAGCCGGCATCATATGCAGAAGCAAAACTCCTTTTGAGGCCGGACTAGGATAATAAAGTCCGACAATGTCTAAATTATCCTCTGTTTTGAGCGTAATTTTGGCTTCAATTAAGGGAAATACAGCAGAAGCAGAGACACTCCCGCCGAGCGGCAATGTGCAGACCATGGCGCTTCTCCGTCCTGCGATGAACATCGATCCTGCGCCTGCGCGCGGCGGCGGGGATATCACCATTGTGGATGATTCAGCGCTCCTTCCCGAAGAGGGGCCCGCCGGTACCATCGCTGACATCGAAAAACCTAAGAATTCGACCATAAGTACCTACGTGGTACGCCCGGGGGACACCCTCTCTGGGATCGCCCTCATGTTTGACGTCTCGCCGTCCACCATCTTGTGGGCCAACGACATGTCAAAGGGCTCAGCCCTGAAGGTGGGCCAGCAGCTCACAATCTTGCCGGTCACAGGTGTACGGTACACGGTGAAAAAGGGCGATACCCTCGCGTCCATCGCAAAAAAACATAGCGGTGACGCTACGGAGATAGCAAACTACAACGGCATCGAGGGTTCGCTCGCCGTCGGTTCTGTCGTCATCATCCCCAACGGTGAGATACAGGCCCCTGCACCTAAGAAGTCGGTCGTCGCAAAAACTGTCACCGCGAGTGTCAAATATGGCTCTGGCGCTCAGGTCGGCTACTACATGGCTCCGCTCTCTCGTTATATCGAGACACAGGGCATCCACGGGTACAACGGTGTCGATCTTGCCGCTCCCTCAGGCACGCCTATCGTGGCGTCTGCTGCGGGCGAAGTGATAGTAGCCAAGGCAGCCGGTTACAACGGAGGTTATGGTATATACGTCGTTATTCAGCATGGCAACGGCTCTCAAACACTCTATTCACATATGTCTGGCATTGCCACGAGTGCGGGGAATTTCGTTGAGCAAGGGGAGGTTATAGGATATGTCGGATCTACGGGTCGTTCCACCGGCGCGCACCTCCACTTTGAGATACGCAACGGCATCCGCAATCCATTCTAACTATGAATAATCTTCTCATTGCAGCGTTCAATATCCTTCGTTTCTTCGTCTAAAAGCGGCTCCGCCGGCTGGCGGATTGCCGCCCTCCCCGCGCACTGCTATCATGAGGTAGCAATGCTGAAGATGGATGTGATAGTGGACCTCCAATACGGAGACTGCGGAAAGGGAAAAATCTCTCACTATCTCAGCAACAAAAACTCCTATACACACGTACTCCGCTACAACGGCGGGTGCAACGCGGGACACACCATATTTCACAAAGGTAAGAAATTTGTCACCCACCATATCCCGGCGGGTGTTTTCTTTGGTGTGAAATCGGTTATCGGTTCCGGCTGCGTACTCGATCCTGATCAGTTCTTCCGTGAAATCAAGATGCTCGAAGAGGGTGGCGTGCGGACAAAAGGAAAGATATTTATCGCGGAGAATACGCATGTCATAACCGACGCGCATAAGGCGGAGGATAAACAGAAAGGCGGCAAGATCGGCACGACCGGTCGCGGCAACGGACCGGCGTATCGCGACAAGTACGGACGCACCGGTGTGCGTGCGTCAGAAATCAAAAAGCTCAAACCCTACCTCCTCGATATGTACCGCGAGTGGTATCCGCCGGCTGGCGGAGTGAAAAAGAACCTAACGATTCTTGCCGAGGGCGCGCAAGGTTTTGGGCTCGACATCGATTGGGGCGACTACCCTTTTGTCACATCGAGCCACTGCACGACGGCGGGCGCACTCCTCAACGGACTTCCTGCGAGTGCCATACGTGATGTGTGGGGAGTCGCGAAAATCTACGAGACGTATGTCGGCAGCAAAAAGTTTCAACCGAAAGGCGATGTCTTCAACAAGATGGGAGATATCGGAGAAGAGTTTGGTTCGACAACCGGTCGCAGACGCCAGTGCAACTGGATGAACATGCAGACACTCGAGCGCGCGGTACGCGTCAACGGTGTGACGCACCTCGTGTTCAATAAGATGGATGTGCTCCGCGAAATCGGACAGTGGGCTGTCGTCGACAATAAGAAGGTCGTCACATTTGTGTCTGAAAAAGCTATGAAAGATTTCCTCGGCAAACGCCTCGCGCCGCTTGGCCTCAAAAAGAACCGCATCTTTTTCTCCGAACACAAAGACCGCATCTAGTTTTATCGTAGGAAGGTAAAAAAGTGGCCCGGAGCGAGTCCGGGCCTGTCAGCTTTTCTTGGAGTGCATTCTTTCACGAAGGATAATGCAATCTATCTGTGCGGGATGATTGCCGCTGACTAGCAATACCCCTGCCGAGGCATCAGTTCGAGCTCGGGACGGCGACGGGGCGCCGTGTTTCCTCGAACAGTGCAACCTCGTCGGCCGCGCCGACGTCGGACTTCACATTCTGCTTTGGGCACTCACACTTCCAGTTGCGCCCACGGTCACCCATGGGATCCTCCTTTCGGTTCGTTGAGGATATCGGCACAGTACGAAATCGTGGGGGGTACTGTCAAGTAAGCTCCTACAATTCTCGCTGGCGGTATTGCAGTGCTTCGAGCATATGAATAGGCTCGATCGTGTCGCTCTCAAGCAGGTCCGCGATAGTGCGGGCGAGCTTGATGGTGCGATGGTAGCCGCGCGCCGAGAGTTTCATCTGCCTTGCCGCATGCATGAGCGTGTCTTCGGCTTTCGAAGTGAGTTCGGCAAGTGACTCGATTTCTTTTGGGCCCATGTCGGCATTGGTGCTCACATCTCTGACTCCCGTAAAGCGCTTCGCTTGGCGAGCGCGCGCTTTAGCGACACGCTCTCTCACGGCAATCGTCTGTCCGTCGGACTGTCTTTTTCTGATGGCGAGAGATTCCGGCGGCATGTCGCCGACTTGCACCCACATGTCGATTCGGTCTGCGACGGGTCCGGATATTTTTCGTTTGTACTTCTCGATTACATGAGGCATGCACCGACAGTCGCGCGTCCCGAGTTTTCCGCATGGGCAGGGATTCAGTGCGGCGACGAGCATGAAATTGGCGGGAAATGTCGCACTGCCGCGGGCGCGTGCAACGCTCACGTGCGCATCTTCGAGCGGTTCACGCAGGGCATTCACGACATCACGGTGAAACTCGGGGAATTCATCGAGGAAGAGCAGTCCCCTGTGCGCGAGTGTGACCTCTCCCGGCCTTGGAATGGTGCCCCCACCGATGAGCGATGCGTACGAGGATGTGTGATGCGGGGAGCGAAACGGCGGACGGCGCACGGGACCTTCCGTCGTCCCTGCGAGAGAGTGAATAGCGGTGACCTCGAGCACTTCGTCCTCGGAAAGTGGTGGAAGCAAAGCGGATGCCGCGCGCGCGAGCATGGTCTTACCGGTACCCGGGGGTCCATAGAGCGCGATGTTATGTCTTCCTGCGACTGCTATCTCAAGCGCACGTTTCGCGCTCTCCTGACCGCGAATGTCGCTCAGTGAAACCTCACTCTCATTCACTTCTTCGCTCACGGCCGCAGGGATATGTGCACTGAGCGCAAATTCTTCAGCGTCGTTGAGATGCATGAGGATATCGGAAAGTGTGCGCACGGGATAGATGGAAATGCCGGAGACGAGACTCGCTTCTTCTGCGTTCTCGACAGGAATAAAAAGCTCGTGCAATCCTTTTTCTCGCGCGAGAAGAGCGACGGAAAGCGCACCACGCACAGGACGAAGTGTGCCATCGAGCGCGAGCTCGCCTGCGAAAAGTTTACCTGCCGGGTCAAAGTCGAATTCTTCGGATGCGAGAAGGTACGAGAGTGCGACGGGGAGATCGAATGCGGAGCCCTCTTTTTTAAGCTCTGCCGGCGCGAGCGATATGACGATTTTCTTATTCGTGCTCTTGGGCGATGTCAGTCCGCTGTTCTTTATGGCAGAGGCCACACGGTCGCGCGCTTCCTCTACAGCTTTATCGGGTAGCCCCACGATAGAAAACGCATGAAGGCCGCGGCCGATATCCGCTTCGACCGACACGAGGTGAGCCGCGGGGAGTGAAGGCTGCGCACCGAAGACGCGCGCGAAGTTCATTGCGCATCATTGTAACAAGCAGCGCGCCCATGAGGGCGCGCTGCAAAACAAATATGTGAATTCCTTTAGAGTTCCTCTGCGTGCTCAATCAGTGTGCGAGCGGAAGGATTCGCTTTGAGTCGCTCGAGCGGAATCGGTTCGTTGCTCACTTCGCAAATGCCGTATACTCCCTCGTCCATCTTCTCGAGCGCGTCTACAACATCACGATGTCTATCCTCAAGCTCTTCGACGAGCGGCACGTTGGTGGCGAGCTCTTCTATTTGATCAGCCACATCGTTGGGGTCAGCCTCTTCCCCTTCAAAGCCCGTGCTTGCTCCCTGCCAGTCACCCGTGTCGGTCTGCACGCGACCATGACCCGCAAGTTCTTCTTCAAGATTTTCTTTTTCGACCTCGAGTTTTTCTCGCAGCTCTTCGAGATCTGCCTGCGCTATTTTTTGAACATGTGCCATAGAGTAAAAATGTTACGTGATAATGATGGATATTCCGTGATCGAATGCGCGCATGATACACGATGCGCATCTCGCTCGCTAGAGCTTTCTCTGGGCTTGCAGACGGCTCAGGAGTTCTGTAAATGAGTGCGGATTCTCCGCAATGACAAGAATATTTCGCGTCGGAAATGCATAGTAGAGCGCTACGGCACCACTGTCATCGGTGAGTGCGCGTACATCATAGTTGCGCATCACAATGTCGGTGAAGGTGCGCCGCGCAGGAATTCCATCGGCTCCAAGAATGAGATCCGGTACGCGCACAAATATGGGCGCGAGCTGTGCGTTTATGCTCGACTCCCATGCGAGCATGCCCGCAAATGCGCGATCGTACGAGAGCACCGGTATTACCAAGAGTGGCGCGTTCTTATCAATCGTATGGAGACCGAAGAAAAAATCATCGGAGAGTGCGCGGGTCAAATCTCCCGGCGGCGTCACTCCGATTGCCGAAAAGAATTCCGACAGTGTGGCGAGCCTCGTCGTCTCCCCTTCTTGAGATGAGACCACTTTGAGCGGTGCAATGCGAGTAATCGAGCCGAGCGACCCGGTGGATGCATCGCGGACTCCCCCGAGCAATCCTTTCAATTGTGTTGGGGTTTGTCCGTCGAGAGGAAGCGGTACCGTCTGTTCGGCGAAGACGAGAGAATTGGTCTGTTGCTCTGGCAGTGGCTGTGTGCGACTTTGCATCACGATGTATACGCCGCCGAGTGCGGCACCTCCGAGAAATAAAAGCAGAAACGCGGCAAAAAAGAAATTCTTGACTCGATTCGAGTGAGGCTTCACGACAATCTCTTCAGGGACGCGCTGCTTCTCCTGTTCGAGTGCCGCTGCGCGGACCACCGATATTTTCTGGTCGTGTACGACCTGCTGCAGGTCCTGCTTGAGCGTGTGCACACTCTGCACTGCATCTTTTGTTGGTGCGGGCGCTTCCGGAGCCGGCTCTGGTTTTGCTGGAGCGACCTGTGAAGCGGGCTGAGCTTGTGTGGGGGTGCCGCTGAGAAGCGCGTCGATGTCTTTTGTCTGAGCTGCGGGCCGCTGCTCTTTTCCCGGCACGTTCTCCGGTCGGGTCGGGAGCTTGACGTCTTTGAGGATTTTCGCGATGTCATTGCCGAGCGCCCCTTCCGATGGCTCTGAAGACGTAGGAGCTTGGGAGGGATCGGAACCTACGGAAACAGGCGCATTCAGAGGGTTGCTCTGAGCTGCGCCTGCGGGTGCGGTGGGGATACCGCCGGTATCTGGGGTTGGGTTAGAAGCGGCGTTTTGGCCTGTCGTCTCGTCTACCATTGTGTTCTCCACCTTCTGATGGCGTGAGACCCTTTCGTGCGGCCCACTCCGGATCAGCGGCTTTGATAGAGAGATTATAGCGTCCTTTCTCGTCTATTTCCTTGAGTACGACCGGTACAATGTCGCCAATCTTCACCGCTTCGGAAATGTTGCCGATGCGAAATGGTGCGACTTCGGATACGTGCACGAGGCCATCGGTGTTGGGGCCTATTTTCACGAAGGCGCCAAAGTCCATCATGCGCACGACCTCTCCCTCAAACTTCTCTCCGACCATGTACTCGCGGGTAAGGTCCACGATTTCTTTCATCGCCGCTTCGGCTGTACCATTGCGGCCCGTCACGAAGACAGTTCCATCGTCTTCAATCGTAATGTCGTCACAGAGTGTGCGCTCACGGATACCATTGATGGTCTTGCCTCCGGGACCGATGACGAGACCGATCTGGTCTACCTGCACTTTCGTGGTCAGTATTTTCGGTGCACGAGGGCTGATGTCAGTGCGCGGCTCCGGTATCGCGTTTTTGATGACACCGAGAATTTCCATGCGCGCTTTCTTTGCCTGTCGGAATGCCTCAGAGAGGACTGCGAGCGGCACACCTTCGACTTTGACGTCCATCTGCATAGCAGTCACACCTACCTCAGTGCCGGCAACCTTGAAGTCCATGTCGCCGTGGTGGTCTTCTGGGCCCTGAATATCGGTGAGTACCTTGAAGGCTCCGGACTTCGCGTCCGACATCATACCCATCGCGATTCCGGCGACAGGGCGCGTGATTGGTACGCCCGCGTCCATGAGGGCGAGCGTGCCTGCGCATACGGTACCCATCGATGTGGAGCCGTTGGAAGCGAGACACTCAGACACGATGCGGACCGTGTACGGGAAGACTTCTTTGGTCGGCTGTACTGCACGGAGTGCTTTTTCAGCGAGTGCGCCGTGCCCGGTCGCTCTACGGTTGAGTCCTCCTACGCGGCCTGTTTCACCGACGGAAAACGGCGGGAAGTTGTAGTGGAGCATGAACGACTTCTTTGTGTCCTGGTACTCGATGGTATCGATGAGCTGCGCATCGCCGGGACCGCCGAGTGTGAGCGCCGCAAGTACGTGTGTTTCACCGCGGTAGAAAAGGCCGCTCCCATGAATCACGGGTGAGAGTCCTCCCGCTTGCGCGAAGAGCGGGCGAATCTCATCGAATGCTCTTCCGTCGACACGCTTCCCTTCTTTGAGTGCGAGCTCGTGTACGTAGGCATCGACGCGGTCTTCATAGTGCGCGTCGAAACGCGCGGGTGCGACATGCTCAAACTTATCTTTGGCCGCTTTGACCCATTCTGACTTGAGGTCGTTGATGTCGTATTTCGTGAGGGAGCCCTTTGTAGCAAGGAGTTTTGGCATGACGAGCTCGTCGAAGTACTCGGCGACTTCAGCGGGAGTCTCCGGCGCGCTGTACGGTATTTTTTCCTTGCCAATCTCGCCGACAATCTGCTTTTGCCATGCCTGTATTTTTTCTATCTCTTCGGAGGCCTTGGCGAACGCTTTTTCTAGCGTCTCTTCGCTCACCTCGTTGGCACCGACTTCAATCATATTGATGAGTCCGTCTTTGCCGCAGGCGAGAAGATCCATGCGCATACCCTCTGCCTCTCGCTCTTTGTATGTAGGATTGACGATAAATGTCTCGGGTTCACCGGCCGGTGAATCGCCGAGCTCAATGCGAACGGCGGATGCTGGACCATTCCACGGTATGTCCGATACAGCGAGCGCGAGCGATGCCGCATTGATGGCGAGCACGTCGGTGTCGTAGTCCTCGATGGAGAGCACGGTGATGATGACCTGCACTTCGCGCTTCATTCCTTTCGGGAAGAGAGGTCGAATCGTGCGGTCGACCATACGGCCGGAGAGAATCGCTTCGTCCGACGGGCGTCCTTCTCGGCGCATAAAGCGCGAGCCCAAGATTGCACCTGCGGCGTAGAACTTTTCCTCATACTCGACGGTGAGTGGGAAATAGTCCTTGTCGCTCTCGCGGCCCAGGACTACCGTAGCGAGCACGGTGCTGTTGCCGAGTCGCATGAGCACCGACCCGTTGGTCTGGTTGGCCCAGTCGTTGAATTCTGCTGATAATGTCTGCCCTCCTATCTGGAGAGAAAATTCTTTCTTTTGCATGAACACGTGCGTTTACCCCGATTGTCTCGAGGGGTGACGGACAGATTTCAGCATTGACCCCACGGTCGGGGTAATCCTGCCTATCCGGCCGCCACGATTACTTTTAATGCGCTCACTATGCCACAAAGCGACTCTCGCTGCCATGTACGCGCGTGCTGCGTACGCTGTGATACCATGCCTCCCATCATGCGACTGTTTCTCATCCCATCGCTCGTTACGCTCGCAGCATTCATCGCCGCGTATTTCTGGGGCGGCTTCCCGGCGCTCTTTCTTGTGGGGCTTCTTGCCGTACTCGAAACGACGCTGTCTTTTGATAACGCCGTGGTCAATGCCAAGGTACTCCAGCGCATGTCACCTGTGTGGCAGGGCCGCTTTCTCACTTGGGGCATCCTCGTTGCGGTCTTCGGGACACGCTTCATTTTTCCCATCCTCATCGTCGCGGCTGCCGCCGGTCTCTCACCCTATGCGGTGACACTGCTCGCATTTTTCGACCCTGCAGCATACGGGGCCGAACTTGAACACGCGCATACGGCAATCGCCGCGTTCGGAAGTGCTTTCCTCCTCCTCGTGTCGCTCAAGTATTTTCTCAACGAAAGAAAGACCGTGCACTGGATAAAAGTAATCGAGAGGCACCTCTCGAAGTGGGGCGGCATCGAAGCAATAGAAATCGCGCTTGTCCTTACCATACTCCTTGTCTGCGCATCTTTGATGCCTACTGAGGCGACGACACTGCTCTTCGCCGGCCTTATCGGCGTCGTCCTCTTCATCGCGATCGAGGGCATTGCCCAATCTTTTGAAGTGGAAGGAGCATCGGTCGCCGCTGCGAGCGGGCTCGCTCTCTTTGTGTATCTCAACGTACTCGACTCCGCCTTTTCACTCGACGGCGTCGTCGGTGCGTTTGCAGTGACAAACAGCCTTCCCATCATCATCGCGGGTCTTGGTATCGGCGCACTCTTCGTGCGCACGTTTACGATTGCGCTCGTGCGCGCTAAGACGCTTGAAGCGCTCCCGTACCTCGAGCACGGTGCTCACTGGGCGATTTTTGGTCTCGCGCTCGCCATGCTTGCCAACATTTTTGTCCACGTACCAGAGACTATTACGGGCCTCATCGGACTCGTCTTCGTGGCGCTCGCCTATTGGTCGAGCCGCCGTGAGATTGGGCTTTCGAAAAAGTAGTTAGTCGAGGAGGAGTCGTGCAAGTCGGATGTCTTCAAACGAGTGCGCACCCTTGAGTGCTTTGAATATCGGCGTCAGCTGCATCGTTTTATGCTTTTTAAACGCTGCGTGAATGGCGGCAAGTTTCTTTGCATCTTTTTTCCCTACAAGCGTCCGAATTTCTTTCTGTGTGAGTTCACCGCGCTCTTTGAGGACCTCCAGGTGCGAGATGATGGTCTCCGGCTTGAGGCTCCGCGCACCGGCGATTTCCTGAATCGATTTCGCTACACGCGCAAGCGAGAGCGTCGCTTCGTATGTGTCACCTTTCTCTTTTTCCTTGCGTCGAGCACCGCCTTTCGGGTTGCCGCCGATTGCGCTCACGAACGCGCCGGCAAAAGTCGCATGCTCGTCTTCGTCCATGCCCTCGAAGAGTTTCCGCGCGGAGGCGGACGACCATTTGAAATCGCGGTCGTGCGTGAGAATGTCGGGATGCACGTGAAGCGCGCGTTCGTTGTACCCGAGGAGATGGAGCGAACTGAGTGTGCGGACACGAGAAAGTGCTACGTACCCCTGCCCGTATTCAAATGCGGAAGAGAGATCCACCGCTGCCGCGTCGAGCGTCATGCCCTGACTTTTGTGCACGGTGATTGCCCACGCAAGTCGAAGGGGAATTTGGTTGATGCGGGCGAGCACTTTCCCCCCGTCGGTTATGGACCATTCTGCCGGCTCAACCTCGAGAGTCCTCCCTGCATTTGTTCGGACCAAGGGACCGCTCACACCGAAGCCGACCACCTCTCCGAGCGTGCCGTTGGCAAATGCACCCTCCATGCTGTTTTTCGTAAACATCACTCTCGCCCCCACCTTCAGCGTGAGTGTCTCAGGTGAGAGGCATCCGCGCTTCAGTGCCTCGACAAGGTGCGGAGCCCCTTTTGAGAGCATGTAGTACATGTGCGCCTTGCCTCCGATGTGTTCGAGCCGCTGGTCGTTTTCGCGGTCCACGTTGGCGTTGTGCGTATAGAGGCGCGCGACGCTCTCCGGGAGCGATTCACCGTCGGATGCGCGCGATGAAAGTAATTCATGATGCTCATCGTCCACGGTTCCCTTACGGATTGCATCGAGGAGGCTGAGAAGTTCCGCATCACTCTGTCGATGCTGTTCAGAGAGGTAGCAGACGATGGGGTTGGCATCTTTCCATGCAGGTGAGGCAAATGCGAACGGCGAGCGCCTGGCCAGAGATGCACCGCTTCCGTCGAAGTCTATCGTCGCTTCTCGATCTTCTCGTGTTGAGACGGGCGGCAGTTGGTAGAAATCGCCAACAAACACAACCTGCATCCCGCCCCACGGCTTCTCGCTGTGCTTGAGAGCGCGTATCGCTTTTTCTGCCATGGAGAGCGTGCGCGCATCGATCATGGACACCTCGTC
>VMEY01000081.1 GCA_007375785.1 Parcubacteria group bacterium Athens0416_74
AAATGACGCACTTTGCGCGGGCCACCCTCTTGCGGGCGGACGAACACGCGAAGCTTCGCTGGCCAAGAGCACGTATAACACTCTCCCATTTTCGCCTCCCAAAAGATCTGTCAAAAGATCAATCAAAAAGCCCCGCTTTCGGCGGGGCTTTTCGTATGTTGCTTGTTTATGCAGTACGAAGAAGACTCCCGCCGAGCGGTCGCATCTCCATCATCATCGCGGTGCGATATACCTGCATGTCCGTAGCGTAGCAGTACGCAGCGAAGTGTCAAATCGCCCTATGGCGATATGAGGACCGGCGTGTCGTCGCAGCTGCCGCCCCCGCCGATCAGGTACACGCTCACTCCATCGACTATCTGACCGTTGTTGTACACATTGTTGGCATCCTGACCGTCGGCTACCACGTAGCCCGTACAGTCGGAATTCAAAACATTTTGCGCGGACGGAAACGCTTGGAATGTCGCCGGGTCGGCCGACGCCACTATCGATACAGAAGCGGTGCAGACGCCGCTCGTGCAGGTCACGATGATGACGTACACGTGCTCCGCGTCCTTTGAATATTCCGCATTTAAAATCTGGAAAGTATCCGGGTCTGCACCGACGACAACTTGCGGCGAGCTCGTCTGTCCGCCACTTTCTATGACCATGTACACATTATTTGCATCACTGTAGTACGTGATGCTATACGAAGTACCCGCCGCACCAGAGCCTCCCGCAGAACCGAGCTGCGTAGTCCCGCCAGTCTGCGCCTGAGACACCGGCTGTGAGCCTTGCACCACTTCTTGACCGGGGCCACCGCTTCCTCCCGCGAGCGCCGAAGTCTGTGTGGAGTTGCGAGCCGCGCCTCCGGGAATATGCGGCGAGACAGTGCCGACCTTCTTAAAGGTCTCCGGGTCCGCACCGCGCACGACTGCATAGATGGGCTCTCCCTCGCTGTCGCTGCCTGTCTTGTAGTAGACGAATCCCCCACCGGACGCAAAGCTGTTGTCGAGAATCACGTATGAGCGCGTCTTGCGCACATCACCATCCGGCACCACTTCCACGAGCGGGGTCGGTGCTCGCTCCGGCACCGGGTCTGCCTTAAACATGTAGTAGCCACCCCACATCGTCACGACGAGTATTCCGAATACGACGAGAAGAAGCCCAATCGTCCCACCTCTTTGCATGTAGCAACTATCGCACGATTCACTAACATCCCCGCTGCTATGATGTGAACAAGCATATTTGTTTCTAAGCTTTTTCGGCCGAAATGAAAAAGGCGTACCAGAAGTACGCCTTTTTCAACACGTGCGGAGAGGGAGAGATTCGAACTCTCGATACCTTGCGGTATGCCGGTTTTCGAAACCGGTGCTTTCGACCACTCAGCCACCTCTCCTTGGAGAAGCGCTAGAGCGCTTCCCCTATGTGAGTCGGGAACGAATTCCCGCCTCGTGCACCTCCCGCAAATGCGGAAAGCACCAACGATCTGACCGAGGGACACGATATCATTTTTTTGCTATAAGGCCAAAAAAATCGTACTATATCGCTGTTCGCGGCCCTATCGTCTAATGGTTAGGACACCAGCTTTTCAAGCTGAGAATCCGGGTTCGATTCCCGGTAGGGTCACATACACATGGTCAGACATCCCGATTTTTCCGAGTCGCTGAGGGCGCTCAAAAAAGACCCGAAGATGGCCAGGGTCGTGCGCAAACACGGCACGCTGGACCTTTCGAAGTACCACAAGGATGCAGGGAGCGTGTTTGCGCGGCTTGTGCGCTCTATCATCTACCAGCAGATATCCGGCAAAGCGGCTGCGGCCATTCTCGAGCGCGTCGCAGCGCTCTTTCCGAAGAATAAGCCGACGCCCGAGCTGCTACTCAAACTGCCGGTTTCTAAGCTACGTAAAGCGGGTCTGTCGCCACAAAAGATTTCGTATGTCCGCGATCTCGCAGAGAAATACATCGACGGCACGATAGACGAGAAGCGATTTCCGAAAATGTCTTCTCAAGAAATCATAGACCACCTCGTGCAGGTCAAAGGCATCGGCGTGTGGACCGCACACATGCTCCTCATATTTACACTGTATCGCCCCGATATTCTTCCGTGGGGTGACCTCGCCATACAAAAGGGATTTAAAGAAGTGTACGCGCTGAAAAAACTTCCCGACAAAAAGCGCATGGAGCGCATAGCGCGGCCGTGGAGAGCACATGCCACCGCCGCGTCGTGGTACCTCTGGCGCGTCGCCGACGACGCCAAGATTATAAAGGACCGTCCTTTATAAAGCACGAGTGAAATAGATCGCCACACAGACTACCTCATGCTCGCGTATGTCCTCAGGCTAATCTACAACGCATATCTCACCGTGAGCATCTAGCTGCTGAACTAATTGGCGGAGATTGTTTCAGAGATCTGCTTATCCCCATATAGAAGTGGGCGCGCCGGAGCGCGACAGTGGCTATGGTATTGTGGTTGCATGGTTTCGCAACTATTAAACAATAGACACCAACAAATATGAACTTCCCTCTTGGCCGCTTCCTCCTCGCCGGATGCATGGGCGCACTCATCGCGGC
>VMEY01000015.1 GCA_007375785.1 Parcubacteria group bacterium Athens0416_74
GCGCCCCCGCCCGTACCCGGCTATGCACCGCGCGAACTCAACCACCATGAACGCGCACTTGAGAGTGCGTGCACTCGCTTCGCCAGTGGCAAGGCGTCCACGGGGGTGGTGTGCGACGCGGTCGAGGAGTGGGCGCGCAGCTGCGTGCGCAATCCCGATTTCGGAAACCCGAGGCATATCGACGTCATAGTTCGATACCTGCGCACCAAGGCGCGCGACTTTATCGAGCGAAAATATTCGCCAGCTGCAATCGTCGATGAGACGCGCGCCCTGCTTAAGACCGCGGGTCTCGACCCCGGATAAGAAGAATCTCGGTGCAATGCACCGATGGGGACCGCTCACTGAGCGGTCTCTTTCTTTTGGCTGGTATAATTTGAGTACACCTGCCCCGTTAGAGAAAACATCCTTTCTTTTTTCATGTCTTCTACAACGACCTCTACGCCCAACATTGGCTCAGCACCGAATCGCGTCTCTAATGGGGTGAAAACTTCGCTCAAAGAGCGTCTCGCGCGCGTTATCAAAGGCGATGTCGCCGACGACAGCACGACGATACAAAAATACAGCCGTGATACGAGCGTCTTTGAGCGCTCCCCCGAGCTCGTCGTGTTCCCCAAAAGCGGGTCCGATGTCTCCGCGGTTATGAGTTATGCATATGATGCCGCCGGGCGCGGCGAGAAAATATCTGTCGCTGCGCGCTCGGCCGGTACCGACATGACGGGCGGTCCGCTTACCGACTCCATTTCTCTCGTATTTACGAAGTACATGAATCGCATGGTAGAGGTCGGAGATGATTTTGCGATTGCCGAGCCGGGTCTCTACTACCGTGATTTCGAGAAAGAAACACTCGAGAAGACAGGCATGCTTCTCCCCTCGTACCCTGCCTCACGTGAGCTCTGCGCTATCGGCGGTATAGTCTCCAACAATTCCGGTGGTGAGCTCACGCTGCGATACGGCAAGACCAACAAGTATGTCCGCGAACTCGAGACAGTGCTCTCCGACGGCTCAAGTGCCACCTTCCGACCACTCACCGGCATTGAGCTTTCGGAAAAGATGGGTCTTCAATCGCTAGAGGGCGATATCTACCGCAAAATGCACGCACTCCTCACTGAGCATGCAGCTGAGATAGAGGCCGCGCGACCCTCAGTCACGAAGAACTCGGCGGGATACGCACTCTGGAATATTGTCGACAAAGAAAAAGGCACCTTCGACCTTACGCAGCTAGTTACCGGCTCGCAGGGTACGCTCGCACTCGTCACCAAAGCGAAGCTCGGTCTCGTAAAGATGAAGGCGCATCGTGCCATGCTCGTGGTGTTTCTCTCCGACATCGAAATACTGCCTGAGATAGTGCGGCGCGTCCTTGAAGTCGGGCCCGAATCATTTGAGTCATATGACGACCAGACGTTCAAGCTCGCGGTGCGCTTCGTCCCACAAATCCTAAAGCATTTTGGATTCGCCCAGATGCTCAAGCTCGCGTTTGCTTTTATCCCCGAGCTCTACCTGGTGCTCACGGGCGGAGTTCCGAAGCTCGTCCTCATGGCAGAATTTGCGGCAGATACCGTAGAAGCTGCCGTAGAAGATGCGCGTCATGCAGGGCACGCACTCCATGGCCTCCCCGTCCGGACAAAGCTTGCTAAGTCGGAGACACAAGCGGCCAAGTATTGGACTATTCGTAGAGAGAGCTTTGCGCTGCTGCGCAAAAATCTCAAAGGACTCTACGCCGCCCCGTTTATCGACGACGTAGTGGTCCATCCCGACAACTACCCGCAGTTCATGCCCGAGCTCAACGAGCTCCTGAAGCAACACCACCTCCTCTACACGATAGCGGGACACATCGGCGATGCCAACTTCCACATCATCCCTCTCATGGACCTTTCCAAAGAGAGCCAGCGTCGCGAAATCATCGACCTCCAACCCAAGGTGTACAAAATAGTCGCAAAATACAAAGGTTCGATTACCGGAGAGCACAACGACGGCATCATCCGCACACCCTACCTCCCCATCATGTATGACGAGCGCATCATCAGGCTTTTTACAGAGACAAAAAAGATATTCGACCCGCGCAATATTTTGAATCCGGGGAAGAAAGTAGGAGGTACAATAGAAGATATCGAGAATTCGATGATACGCCATGCCTAGTATCTTGATATTTCTGTCGGCATTCTTCCTACCCTCCCTCGTGTTTGCGCACGAAGTGTACGTACTTCCGCTTGATGTGATTCAAGCTGCGATGGCCAACCCGTCGCCCGACCCATTTTCCGCAATAGCCGGCAATGAACTAAAATTCTTTTTCTGGGCTTTTGTCGGCTTTGTCGTGGTATCGACGATTGCGGCCGCGACATTCTTCGGAGCAATGGAGAAGCGCATGCTGCCGACGCTCATGCGGCTCAAACGCTATGCGCTCCCACTCGCGAGGCTCACTGCAGGGCTCTCTACGCTCTCATTCGGTCTTATGGGCGCACTCTACGGCACCGAAATACCATTTGATTCTCTCTTCGGGGGCGTGACGATGCTTATGCAGATATTCTTTGTGATTGCCGGCGCTGCACTCACGCTCGGCATATTTACCCGCCCCTTCGCACTTCTCCTCGCGCTCGTCTACGCGTGGGCCGGATACATATACGGCTGGTACATTTTTACGTACACCGACCACATCGGGCTCTATATACTTCTTCTACTACTGGGAAGCGGCGGCTACTCGCTCTCAAGGGCACTCCATATCAATGAAATGAATGCTCCTCGAATCATCGAGCATCTTCGCCCTCTTGCTTTCCCTATTCTGCGCATTCTTTTCGGGTTCGGGATTATGTTTGCATCGATTTATGCGAAGTATATGTATAGCGCGCTCGCACTCAACGTCGTGACCATGTATAGCCTGACTACGTACTTCCCATTCGACCCGCTCTTTGTGGTGCTCGGCGCACTCATCATAGAATTCCTCGCCGGTGTACTCTTTATGCTCGGCATTGCTGTGCGCTGGAGCTCGCTCTTCCTCCTCTTCTGGCTCTCTCTCTCACTCATCTACTTCCAGGAGGATGTGTGGCCGCACATCATCCTCTTCGGCCTCTGCGGCGTGGTATTTCTGCACGGCTACGACAAGTTTTCCCTCGAAGGACGTCTCTTGAGACGTCGCGATTCCGAGCCGGTGCTCTAGGCCGACTATAAAATTCCCCCGGAGCGCGGGCTCCGGGGGAATTCGCGTGGTTTACGCGAAGATGATGCTGTGCTGAGGTATAGGGTGCCGCAGTGGACGATGCAGTGAGAACGCTTGATACGAGATGTGCAGCTTCGCCACATCAAGCATTTCTTCGCGTCCACGCAAATGCTGCGCGTCGACCCACCAGCCGAAGAGACGCGGCGCCCCGTCAACTGGCGACCGCACGAACGCGTAGTTATTTTCGGGCTTCCAGAGCATCTGAATGCCTGCGGGGCGCAGATGCTCAGGCGTGTCGTAGAACTTCAGGCCGGCACTGCCTGCCCGGATGATTTCGTGCAGTTGGGCGAGTGTGAGAAAAGCTCTCTCCCCACCCAGCATCGCAAGAATGCCGCCCGGCTGCACAGATCGCCTGGTCCTCACACACATGACGAATCGCTGGCCCGTCGCAGGTTCGACGACTCCCCTAAAGTCCTTCGTCAGGGTATCCGCGACACGGATGCGCCGACCCTCGATCACTTTTCCGTCAGCATAATGTTCGAGAGCATTGAACTCACCGCTCGCACGGATTGTGACCGACGAGAGTCTCCGCAGCAGCTTGCTCTTCTCATTGCTGCCCACCTCGCTCGACTGCATGACGAGCGTTGCGAAGGCTTCGTCGAGAAGCTCCTCAAACAGCCTGTTGTTCCCTTCAAAGCTCGCGAGAAGCGTCGAAGGGTCGTACTGTGATGCCGCCTTGGGTATAGCGAGCACCACCTCAGAGGTCAATTTTCCGAGCTGACCCGGCTCGATGAAGGGAGTTCCGCGTGTCATGGCGGGTGGTCCTTCTCTGGTAGCTGCTGCCTTAAGTGGCACTTCCGGGCCTCCACCAACCATTTGGTTTCGCCACAGCCTATACGGGCCGATGAGCTCGTGCAGGCTGGGGCGAAATACTTTCAGAGGACCTCCGTCTAGCCAACCATTTTCTTGTTTCGAGTGCAAGAAAAGCGAACTTACGCTCGATTGTTTCGCACGAAGAGCATGAGTACGATGAGGAAGGCGAAGAGAGATGCGCCCATCAGTGGGAATGTGATGTAGCCAAATTCAAACATAAAGCGGAGTCCGCAATCACCCCCGCCGGAAGCCGGGCACGGCAAGACTGATGCGCCGCCCATCTGCAAATAGTGCTGGTAGAATCCGAGGAAGATGCCGGCTATCGAGAGCACGATTGAGTAATCGGCGATGTTTTTGTCGCTCCGCCAAGCAGCGAGCGCGAAGAGCGGCACTTGCGAGAACATGAAGATACGCATGAGCCAGCAAAGTCCGCACGGGATAATGCCGAGAATTTCCGAGTAGTAGAGTGCCATCAAGACGGCCCCGACGACTGTAGCGAGCGCGACCCACAGACCCCACCTCTCAACCGGCTTCGATGCATCGGCGAGCGCCGGGTACTTCTTTCGCGCGATAAGAAGTACGATGAGCGCGAGCGTCACGAACTGTAAGACGATGGTTGCAAGCCCCAGGAGATAATTGAGTGTTTCTATCGGGTACATAGTTATTGCGGGAGTGTGCACTGCGTCTCTTGTGCGAGCTGCTCAAGCGTGAGCTCCCCCGTGAGGCGATTGCCGGAGGCAAAAATCCACGTCGGATATCCTTCTATTCCCTTGTCTTTGCAGACCGCAAGCTGATCCTTGCCGTTGGGCGTGGAGCACTCCACGTACGGAAGGAGCTTGGCCGAGCGACCAAAGAGTGCCTTCGTGGCCTGGCAGTGAGGGCACCAGAACGCACCATAAAACACAGCACCTTTGTCCTTGAGACACTGTGCGAAGCTATCGAGCTTGCCCGGCTTCGACGAGACGAAGAAGCTTCCTCCAAGTACGACCACGATGACCAAGATAATGAGGCCCCAGAAGATGTATACACCGTTTTTCATGTTGATATCATAGCCCTTCTCACGACGTATGCCAAACGCGGGCACGAGCCGGATTTGCTATACTCGCTCCATGAGCCATCTCGTAGAAGACGCTGAGCGCGCGCTCCACATCGAAGATGTCGACCGTGCATTTCTGCTCAAAGTAGTCCAACCATCGCTTGTAGGACTCATCGACGGCTCTATATCGACACTCGCACCGCTCTTCGCGGCAGCCTTTGCGAGCGGCGATTCTCATATTGCATTTCTCGTGGGTACCGCAGCCGCCATCGGCGCTGCTATCTCAATGGCTTTCGCCGAAGGCCTCTCTGATACGGGCGAACACACTGGCCGCGGACATCCTGCAATACGCGGGCTGATTGTCGGCCTAGCAACATTCGTAGGCGGTATCTTCCACACGATTCCGTTTCTCGTGCCCGATATCACACTTGCGCTCTACCTGGCGTATCTCGTCGTGGGGATTGAACTTATCGTGATTAGCTATATCCGTTTTCACTATTTCAAATTGAGCTTTTGGTCTTCGATTGCACAGGTCGTATTCGGTGGTGCGCTCGTTTTTCTTGCAGGTGTGCTTATCGGCAACGCATAGCAGCGCGCCGCTTTGCGCCATAGTACATCTTTAGCGAACGTGTTTTTTCGCACCGCAACGGCACCCGACCGGTTTTATAAACTCATCGTAGTATTCTTCTCCGTAATCGATAGTCAGCTCTTCGCCGGCTTCAATGTCGCGTACAGCAGTAATAAGAATGTGCCCGTCGTGAACCTCCGCTTCTACATTGGGCTCACAGCCGTGGTTGATATAGCGCGCGGTATTTGTTTCATCTTCGCCGTCGATAGTCCACTTACTATCTATCTCAAAGAGGTACCGTGCTTCCTCCATATCATCCGCCACTTTTGTCGGAATCTTCTTGCCTGTGTATTCCAATATAAAATCCCCTTTCCGTATCGGTACAAGTGCAAAAAGGCCTTTGCCTACACCTTCGGCGGCATCGCGTATTTCAAAGCGCGCATCAATCACCTGATTCATAGTCGGCGAGTATACCACGAGGCACCGCGCCGTTGCCGAAATCCGTGCACGGGGCATAATGAGCTTTATGACCAAGCGCGACAAACTTTCCACGGAGCCATACAAGGGCGTACGAGATTTCTATCCTCAGGATCAGTTTATCCAGAGGTACATGTTTGAACACATGGAACGTGTCTGTGAGCTCTTCGGCTACGAGGAATACAACGCGTCAGTGCTTGAGCCCGCGGAGCTCTACCGCTCCAAGACGAGCGAAGAAATCGTCAGTCATCAGACGTACACCTTTATCGACCGCGGTGATCGAGAAGTGACGCTGCGCCCTGAGCTCACCCCTACATTTGCGCGCATGGTGGCGGCAAAGCAGCGCGAGATTCCCTTCCCTGCCCGCTGGTACTCGATTGCCAATTGTTTTCGCTATGAAGGAACGCAAAAGGGTCGCTTGCGCGAGTTCTGGCAGCTCAACGCCGACCTCGTCGGCGCCGAAGGTGTGGAGGCCGATGCAGAAATCATCGCCATGGCGCATGCCACGCTTCGTTCGATGGGAGCTGAAGAGCGCGACTTTGAGATACGCGTGTCGGATCGCAGGGTACTCGATGCGGTCTATCACTCGGTAGGTATCGCCAAGGAGTATGCCGCCGAGGTCACGCGCCTTCTCGACAGGCGTGCCAAGGTGGAAGATTTTGAGAAGCAGCTCACCGACCTCATTCGCCATGAGGAAAAGGCAGTGGAACTCGTCGCAGAGCTTGAGCGCACCACTTCGACCGCGTACCTGGAAGAACTTCGCATCACGCTCGAGCACATGGGCGTGGGCAACTTGATTGTCGACACTACTATTACGCGCGGATTTGATTATTACACCGGGATGGTCTTTGAAGTATTCGATACGCATGAGAGCAACAAACGCTCCATCGCGGGCGGGGGCCGCTACGACAACCTTCTGACACTTTTCGGCGGAGAGCCGGTCCCTGCCGTCGGCTTTGCTATGGGCGATGTCACCACACGAGATTTCCTTGAGGCTCATGCACTCCTTCCCGAGTACGCTCCCGCGACGGAGGTCATGGTATGCATCGTCGAAGACGAAGCAAAAAGCCACGCGATGCGCCTCGCACAAGATTTGCGCCGGGAAGACGTCACGGTAGCAATCAATTTCTCCGGTAAGCGTATCGGTGACCAAATACGTCAGGCCGACAAAATGAAAGTCCCCTTTGTGATAGCCGTGGGCTCTAAAGAGCGCCTCGAGGGCCGCTACACGATCAAGAATCTTTCAACGGGTGCTGAGATAACACTTCCTGCAGATCGCATCGCAGAGCATTTGTTTAGCTCACTAGGATAATGTAGAGTTTTACGGGGTGTCGCTGCGGCAAGGCATCGAATGGCGTCCCGCTGTTCACCTGCCGTAGGGAGAAGACGTATGTCGACTCGTTATACGCAGCACACCTACTCGATAGTGGCCTCAGGTACCACGGTACATTGGCAACTGACGGTCCGTCCAAAAACGGCTAATAACCCTTCGCGGGACACCTCGGAGAGGGACGACTCTCTTGAGGATATTCTGGAGCTCATCGAATCTTCCAACACGGGGCAGTTGGACTTTGGGTTCTAGACGATCTCAGGGGGGCTGCGGCGCAGCTCCCCTTTTCTTTTTTGCTATAATCCCCCGATGCGAACCGTAGTATTTGATATAGAAACGGCGAATTGGATTACAGATACCGGTTCTTCGAACCCTGCAGACCTCTCAATAGCGATTGTGTGCATTCACGATTCCGAGACCGATTCATATTCGAGCTACCTGGAATCAGAGCTCGCTCAACTCTGGCCGATATTGGAGCGCACCGATATCCTCGTCGGCTACAACTCCGACCACTTCGATATACCACTTCTCAACAAGTACTATCCGGGCGACCTCACAAAGATAAAGAGTCTCGACATCATGGCCGAGGTATACAAGACCTTTGGCCGCAGGTTGCGCCTTGATGCTATTGCCGAGGGCACGCTTGGCGCAAAGAAAAGCGGCCACGGCTCTCAGTCGGTGCAGTGGTGGAAGGCGGGAGAAGTAGATAAGGTGCGGCAGTATTGCCTCAAAGATGTGGAACTTACCAAAAGGCTTTTCGACTATGCGCTTGAGAAAAACTCTCTCAAGTTTCGAGAGCTCGGCAAATCGCGAGAGATACAGCTCGATACGTCAAAGTGGCTCCAACCGGCAGGCAGCGCCATGACATTTACAATGGGGCTATAAAGGACTTCGCGTTTGAGAAAATGCAGGATGACAGGTATATTGTGAGACGTCGCCGAGATAGCTCAGTTGGTAGAGCATTCCCCTGAAGAGGGAAGGGTCACCAGTTCGAATCTGGTTCTCGGCACCGAATGGAATGAGGTGACAGAAAGGGTTGTGCCTGCGCACGACCCGTCCAGATTCGAAAGCCGGAGCCATGTCGCATCGCGACAGGCGAGGCCGGGCAGGAGCCACTTAGCGCGCAAGCGCTTAGTGAGCTGACGCCGAATCTGGTTCTCGGCACCACAGACACTTACGGGGAGGTTTTGAACTTCTCCTGAAACTCTCTCCATGCTTCTTGGAAACCGGTGAATTGCGCTTGCGCCTGTGCGCCGGTGCCCTGTATCTGCTGCACGGTCTGCATCATCTGCTCGACCACGGGTGCCATATAGGTGAAGTAAAACCACACGGGTACGAGGAGCAGGGCCGCATACATGGCAAGCCGGAAAAGCCCGCCCCAAAACGCGTTACGGCGCATGGAGCGCAACATGCGGTTATTGTCCTGTGCAAGTCGGTATGTCTCCTTCAACATCTCGTCGTGGTCCATATACGTATAAGTCTATCACTCGCTCCTCATCCCCTACGATGCCACTGCTGCACAGCGAGTACGAGCCACGCTCCGGCAAGAACCCATGCGGACGCAGCAGCACTGAAAAGCCCGAGGGTGAAGTAGCATACGCCGAATGTCGTGACAATTACGGTCGTAAAAATACACGAAGAGAGTGCCGGCTTGTCGGTACCAAATATCGATGGCAGAAGCGCTATCGTGCCGGCCCAGCTACATATCGCGATGACGATGTCCTGCCATTGCATGCGTGAAATCCTAACACGCCCTCTCCACTGCGTTTGCCCTTGGCAGGAATCTCCTTCATCTCTCGCCCGCCCGTCGGCGGACTCGGACTAGGCACCGGCTCACGGCCGCACGAGCTCGTGCGGCATCGCTGCGCCGTTCGATTCCTGCACGCACGCAAAGCAGTTTGCATGCTCAAGATCACTTACTTCGTAAGTGCCCTTGGCAGGAATCGAACCCACATCTCTCCCTTAGGACGGGATTGCTCTATCCATTGAGCTACAAGGGCGCAGAAAAACTCTATCATGACGACCCGCATTAGACATAACTCCAGTAAACTCACCAATTGGTGAGTTTACTGGAGCATCAAGAAACCAATGCGAGAGAGGGTTAGATTTCGAGCAGTTCGCGAAGCCTCCCCTCATCGAAACCCACCACATACGTACCGCCAATATCGATGACCGGGACGCCCATCTGGCCGCTCTTCTCAATCATTTCCTTACGCTTTACGAGATCAGCCGCGACGTCGTAATCGGTGAATGCGACATTATTTGCGGAAAAGAAGTCCTTTGCCGCGTGACAAAAATGGCACGTCGGCGTTGAATAAATCTTTACGTCTACTTTTTTAGCTACCATAGTGTCATGCGCTAACTCTTAAGAGATTCTAGTATATCACGCTGCATTTGTAGGCATGCGGAGAGTCTTGAGCGCCTTAGACCACGCAATGAGCTGGTCGAGCATGCCTCCTGCACGCTCATCAAATGCGCTGAAGAGTTCCGATTCCGGTGTTCCCTTATTGCCGGCCATCACTACTTCAAACGGCATGTGAACCGCATAACGAATTGGTGCCATCTGGAGCTCCACCACGACCCCGCGAAGCTGCTCAATAGCACGCGAACCCAGTGCACTGCCATACCCCACAAATCCCACGGCCTTGTCACGCCATTCATGCGCAACGTAGTCGAGGGCGTTTTTTAGTACTGCGGTATATCCGTGATTGTATTCGGCCGCAATAATAATGAAGCCATCCGGACTTGTAGTTTGGCGTCTCAGCTTCATCAAAAAACGGCATTGGGTAGTCACGCAGGTCGAGAATTTCAGTTTCGACGCCCTCCTTCCTCTCAAGAAGTCCGGCGATCCACCTTGCCGGCTTATCTCCGAATCGATTCTTTCGGGTCGAGCCGATAATTACTTTTATTTTGAGTGATTCAGACATAATGAATGATGCATTTACTCCTTGATAGACCCAAGTGTATCTAATCTACTTTACTTTGTAAAGTGGATGGAGCTGTGATAGCCTGCTCGCATGACACTCAGGACCGCAGAGCAGCGTAAGGAGCTGTGTGCAGACTGCCCCGTAGCACGCGTCGCCGATAGTCTTGGCGACTCATGCACAATCCTCATCATTCGTGACCTCATGACAGGGCCCAAGCGCTTCACAGAGCTCCAGGAGTCGCTTCGAGGCATCAGTTCTCGCACGCTGACAAACAAGCTCAAGGGCCTAGAGAAAGATGGGCTCATCCAGCAGCGCTCAAAAGGCGGATACGCACTCACGAAAAAAGGGCTCGCGCTCCAGGGCATCCTCGATGCCATGCGCGCCTACGGAAAGAAATATTTGTAGAGCCACCTTTATTGGATACAATGACCCGTGTTTGCGGGCGTAGTTCAGTGGTAGAACGAATGCTTCCCAAGCATTAGATAGGGGTTCGATTCCCCTCGCCCGCACAAAAAAGATATTGGATAACGAAAGCTGTACTCTATGCGCATAAAAAGGGCCCCACTCCGCAAGCGAGCGGAGTGGGGTACCGATTATTCTCGCCTCAGTCGGACTTGCTGGCCTTAATGCGGGCCTTCAGGTTGAACGAGGGAGAATTGCGAATAAGGAATGACAGCGGAGCGATAGCGTCTCCGTAGGCAAGATCGGTGACCTTTTTGAAGTCGTCAGGCATCGTGTGTTGCACGAGGGCCATGATTGCACCGATCTCTTGCAGTTGCATGAGCTCGCGATCACCAGCGCTGGATGCCGCGAGCCATTCGGGATGCTCAACATTGAAGAAGAGCGTCCCATTCTTGGGTTCAAGCACCCACAG
>VMEY01000016.1 GCA_007375785.1 Parcubacteria group bacterium Athens0416_74
ATACGTCTCGTTACTATCGCACCCGCCCCGGTAATTCCCGCAAGCACGAGCGCGCCCAACCACCAGTACCCTCCGAACGAGACCGCAGCAGCTGCAGCGACTTGCGAAGTCGCCGCAGGCTCGAATACTGGATCAGTATCCACTTCGACTTGCTCTGCGGGCGGAGGCGTCGCCTTCTGTGAGACCGACGTTCGCGCGTGTACGATTGGTGCCGGCGCAGGAGAAGGAGGCGACACAGTCTCTGTCTTGGAAGCTTGATTGCTCTTGAGCGCGAGAGCGCCGTTGGGGTACGCAAGCTCAGTCTCAGGTCCGGCAAAAAAACCTATTGTTTTAGACGAGATACGCATTGACGACCCCTTCAAAATAATAGAATCATTCGGCAACAAAAACTCCCGGTAGAACGCACGCACCACCCACCTCGATAGATCGAGGTCACGCCCAGCGTTATTATCAATTCTGACGCTCCCATCCTGCTCGACAAAGAAACCGAGCTGCGCAGGTTCTGCAGTCACGATGATTCGGTCCGAGACCGACTCCGTATCTTGCGATATAGAGGCGACAACAACGTACCTGCCCGGATATTCAAAATGATGCAAGACAGACGGGCCGGTTGCAGTCGTTCCGTCACCGAAATTCCATCGGAAACTCGCATTCCCTACAGACTCTTTTTTCCGATTGTACGCGCGGGCAACATACTCCGTGTGTGCTCCCACTATCACGACCCTATCTGAGCCGGCGTCAGCAAAGAGTGTTGGCTCTGGGGGCGCTACGTACGAAGACACCGGAGTATTTTGTGTCGGTACAGTGCTCGTCGTTTGATTCTCTGATGATGTGGTGGTCGCAGTATTATTTTGTTCGACTGTTTGAGAACTTCCCGAGACACTTACCGAGTGCCTTGCAGCCCACGACACGCCGCCCTCCGGCGACCATTGTGTACAGGTGCCTCCGTCGGGTCGGGGCGCAGCCTCGGCTAGGAGTATGTGGGAACCACTCGACGCATCCCGGTAGTAGAAATTGCGACGAGATTGATTTGAGCTCAGCGTGAGGGTGAGCGCAGAAAGCGGGTCGCCCCACGAAGTATTTGTAGAGAACTGACCGCTTCCGGAAGACGAGGTAAGACGGATACAAATGGTGCTTCCGCTCACCGGTTGCCCGGACGCATCCTGCGCTTCAAGCGTAATCTGTTCAGTCGCAACACTCGGCGCCACGCTCTGCGCCGTCGTCGTAAAGACAAATTGCGCAACATCCGCCTCTGCGAAGAAAGGGGTGAGCACTATGATTGCGGCGAACATCGCCTGCTTCATGAACACTATTATTGCTCACGCGCCACTAAAATCGCTTCCCACGATTCGCAGGTGTGGATTAGAGGTCGTCGTTGTCGCGTACATGACCTCCCCGCCCGTTGATGACCCTCTGGAGAACCTGGTGCGATACTTCCCCCACGTGCTCGTGTCGCGGACGCTCATCGTTCTCTCGCCCCTCTGGTCTTTTCGGATTGTCTGCGTGTTCAGACTTCGGCGGATGTCGCTGGTCTTGGTGTGGTGGCTGTGGCACATGCTCTCTGCGCTCTTGCCCGCGATGCTCCTGCGCCCGCGGCTGCTGCGGTTGCTGCCCATGTTTGTGCGCCTTTTTTTCGCGCATCATATCGAGCGGTGAGCGCGACGGCTGCGGCGGCAGAGACGTTGAAGCAATCCCCTCTGCGCGCGCTTTTTCGATAGCATCACGCAAAGAACCACGGTGCTCGACCTCTTTCTGCTCTCGCCTCGGCGCGTCGCTCCGTTGCGGGAATGGCTGCGGAGCTTCATGTCTCACGGTGACCGGAGCAGGTTGTGGCATAGGCCGCGACTCGCGGAGTTTCTCAATAGGAGCAACCGCAGGAGATGGCTCATACCTTGGGCCACTTGGACGAAAATCGCGCTTTTCTTTTTTCTCTCGAGGAGGCGGGATAAACTCCGCCTGCTTCTCATGGATATGCTTTTCTACGGCGGCTTTCGGACGACCGTACGCATGACGCGATGTCATAATTACGTCGTCTCGATATGTGACATGGGGTGGCTCTATAGGCGGAATCGTCTCAGATGAGAACGGCGCTGAGCCGACGCCGTCTATCATGAGAGTGAGATATATCTGTCCGATGCCGAGGTTCACGAGGTCCTCCGGCGTAAACGTGGGTTCAAAAACCGTCTCGAGCACCTCCGCATCAAAGGGGCCCACACGGAATACGATGAGTGTCCCGACGTTGCCAAATACGGCGTCGCGGACCTCTTCTTCCATCTGTTCTATGTACTGGTTTGCAAGAGTGAGCGCGAGTTTGTATTTACGCGACTCCGAAAGGATGTCGGCAAATGCCTCGTTCATCATCGATTGGAATTCATCCACGTAAAAATAGAATCGCGGGAGCTTTGCCATACGAGCGGCGGGCTCATCAGCGCGCGACATGGCGGCAAGGTATATCTTGACGGTGAGCATTGAGCCGAGGAGCGACGCGTTCGTCTCGCCCATTCGCCCTTTAGAAAGATTGACGATAAAAATCTTCTTTTCGTCCATTATTTTGCGCAAATCGAAACTCGACTTTGCTTGCCCGACAATGTTGCGGATGAGAGGATTCGCGGTGAACTGACCTATCTTGTTTTGAATCGCAGGTGTCGCTTCGCGGGTGTATGTATCGGTGAAGGCCGCAAATTCCTCCACCCAGAACGCTTTCACGATGGGGTCGGTTATCACCTCGATGACCGCATTGCGAAACGTCTTGTTGGTGAGCATGCGATTGACGTCGAGCAGCGTCGAGTCAGGGTACTCGAGAAGAGCGAGCAGCGTATTTTGCAAGATGTATTCCATGCGAGCGCTCCACGCGTCGACCCATATACGCTTCAGTGCACCCATGAGACCGGAAACCACGAGGTGACGCTTGTCGTACCCCACGTCCTCCATCACATTGAAGCCGAGCGGATAATCCGTATCGAACGGTGCGAAATAGACGACATCGGAGATGCGCTCCTGCGGGATAAAATCGAGAAGCTTTTCGGCGGTAGAGCCGTGCGGGTCGATGAATGCGATGCCCTCACCGTTTTGTATGTCTTGAATGGCCATGTTTTCGAGCATGGTCGATTTACCCATACCCGTCTTGCCGATCACATAGATGTGTTTTCCCCTGTCTACCGCACGAATGCCAAACATTTCGCGCTTCCCGCGCGTGTGCGTGGAGGCAAAGTACGTGATGCGCCTATCATCGTCAAATTGGTCCGGATGAGGCTTGTGTTCCTGATGAGAGTGATCGTCGTGATGATCGGACATAGAGAAAGTATACCAAGAAGCGTCTGCACCTGTTGGCAGACGGACACGTATTATTGCGCTGAGACTATCTGCCGAAGACTGCTGTATTTGTTGGCCGGATCCCAGAAGAGATACGAGTTGAGGCCCGCATCGGTATTCGCTTGAATCTGCGCGCGCACCATAGCCGGCGTATAGTCGACCGGATAATCGAAGTCTTGGAGCCATGGTCTCATCTTGCTCGCAGGATATGCAGGCTTGCTGTAGAGAGCTGGTGTAGACGTACCAATGCGCGTATGGGTCAGACCTTCTACGGTCGTCGTCGTCGCGGCGGTGCGCCGCACAGCCTCGCTCATGGCAAAGTGGACAATGTTGTACGCATTCGCGTTGACATCGTTGTATCCGTGAAAACCTTTCGGATAGTGCGATGGGTACACCATGGGCGCGATATAGTCGAAGTACGGAAGCGCACGCTCAAGCACCTGTCCGATATTGAGGTCGTCCGTATTCGTAGTCGTCATGCCGAAGAGGTCCGCCGATGTTTTCATGCCCGTGTCCTTGAGTGCATCGTGAAGATACGCAAAGAATTCTTCAAGCACTTCCGGCTTCGATTTGCCGTTGTCCCATGAATAGACCGCTTCCTTCATCGGACCATCGGAAGGAAAACGTATGTAGTCAAAATTGAGCTCATCGAATCCGATGTCGTAGGACTCTTTTGCGAGCGATACGACCGTATTCCAGTATGGTTTCGCGCCCACGTCGACAAACGCGAGACCCTTGTGGTCTTTCCAGATTCCTCCGCCAGCCCTTTGCACCGCCTGATCGGGATGGTCTTTCGTGTACGCGGGATTTTGGAAGACGGTGATACGTCCAATCACGTAAATATTCTTGTCATGCAATTCTTTTATGAAGTCTTTCATGTCGGGTGCACCACATTCATCCGACACATATGGCGAGAGTGCAGGATCTGTTACAGGAAACGATATTTTGCCGGTGTAATCTCGAATGTCGATTACGATGGCATTCAGCTCGGTCGTATCAATAAGCTGTGTGAGGTCTTTGCGAAACGACGGCGTCCCCGCAGCACATTGGGACATGTAAATTGCTTTTACCGCACTTGGCGTCGGGACATGCGCAGAGCGCGGCTTCGCGGGCTCAGTAATTCCGACCAATGGAGATGAAGTAGCTATGCGCGAAAACACCGCCGACGGGGACGAGAGCGAAATAAAGAGCCCGGCCGCGACTACCGCCGGCGCAGCCACACTAAAAAGAACTGCCCCGACCCTCCTTCTCTGTCGTGCTTTATGACTGACCATGTGAAGTCTCTGAGAGCGGCATACCCGCCTGCGAAGGCTGGTGTTCTACGTAACGTGTTTCTCGCGAGGATGCCGAAGCACCGAGGCTACCCCCGCGACGTCGGACAACAATGCCGAGGCCAATCACAAATGCGCCCGCGATAAAGAAGAGGGCGGCATCCCAAGAGTTGGGGAAGCCCAAAAAAGGGAGTGTCGCGACAAACGCGCCGGAGAGCATGATGAGCGTGTCGAGTGTCATATCGAGAGTATACCCTCTGCTCACGGTGACTCCAATTTTTGCTCCCCTGTGTACAATGCCAACGCCTACGGCTCGACAATCACGACGAACTCTCCCCGCTCAGCCTTTCGCTTTTTGAGGCTCTCAGAGAGCTCTTTTGGGGTACCTACGAGCATTTCTTCATGGAGTTTTGTCAGCTCGCGTCCAATGCTGATTTTCTTTACGCCCACCGCGTCAAGCTCGGAGAGAAGTTTTTGGATGCGATGAGGCGACTCATATAGGACGACGGGGATGTCACTCTTTGCAAGCTCTTTAATGAATGTCTGTCGCCCTTTCTTATGCGGTGCAAAACCGGAGAATGTAAACGTAGGCGCATCGACTCCTGCGATAGAAAGCGCGGCAGTAAGTGCGGAAGGCCCCGGGATAGCCTCGATGATTGCCTCCGGCATATGTGCGCGGACGTACGCCACGAGCCGCGCACCGGGGTCGGAGATACCCGGAGTCCCCGCATCCGATACATAGACGACATGTTCACCTGCTTCAATCCGCTCACACACTTCTTTCGCTTTTTTTACCTCCGTGGCTGCATCAAGACGCTGAAGCGACTTGTGGAGGCCATAGTGCGTGAGGAGCTTCGATATTACGCGCGTGTCCTCAGCATAGATAACAGTGCACTCCTTGAGATTCCACAGAGCGCGAAACGAGAGGTCACCGAGATTGCCTATCGGTGTTCCTACTATAGAGAGTTTCCCCGCGCTGAGGTCTGAAGACTCATTCATAGGAATGACGCTACCACCCTCTCCCGGATAATACAAACCCACACATACATAGCTATAGCTATGTATGTGCGGGTTCTCTCTACTTTGCAATGCAAGCTTACCGATCCTGCCTAACCAACCACTCACTCATATCTGAAACGACAAGGTGGGCTATGGCGGAGACCTCAACATCGCACATCGCTTCGCGCGTCAAAAACTTCCCATATTCCCCCTCTTGGACGTTCACGAGCCCCTCAAAGTCATTACCTACTTCCTCGATAAATACGTGGAAGACCGCAACTGAACGCTCGCACTTCATAAGATAGATAGGATTCTTCGGCTCATAGCAAAGCTCTTCCTGTACCTCTCGCATGAGAGCAATTTTGGAATCTTCCTGATTCTCAATACCACCGCCAAACATACTGAAGATGCCCGCATGTGTCGGGGCATTCATATCACGTTTTTGTAAAAAGAATTCGAACGCGCCGTTCGCACTACGGCGATAAGGAATGTATACGGCGACCTGTCGCTTTGAATGTAGGATAGGTTCCTCCATATCAATCGGCTATTTGCTCGGCTACTTTGTAGATATCCCCCGCCCCCATTGTGATGATGAGGTGCCGGTCATCGTATTCAAGCAGTTTGTCTCGAATTTCGTCGAAAGTTTCCAGTGCACGTGCATCCCCTCCCAGCTTGCGCGTCACATCGGCGAGCACTTCGCTCGTCACCGCCGGGTCGGCTTCCTCGCGTGCGGCATAGATTGGCGCAACGATGCTCTCATCCGCGGTTGCAAGTGCTCGAGCGAATTCCTGCATGAAAGAGCGGGTGCGACTATATGTGTGAGGATGAAACGCGACAATAATTTTCTTATCAGGAAACCGCTCGCGCGCCGCCTCAATGGTCTTTTCTATGGCTGTCGGATGATGCGCATAGTCGTCGTACACAAGTGCACCGCCCGGGGTCTCTCCGCGATACTCAAAACGACGCCATGACCCCTTGAAGCCGAGGAGCGACTTGTCGATGAATTCTTCCTGCAAATGCGGAAACGCCGCGCGCGCAGCGGCCTTGGCGGCCCTCGCGTTGTCACGATTAAATTCTCCTATCTGCGCGAGTTCGGGCACACTCTGCGTCGTGTAGTCGAGTATCGGTGCTTTCGCATCGCCCAAGACTGCCGCAATGACGGGGTCATACGGATTGGTCACGATGATACCGTGCGGCGGTACGCTTTCTACGGCTTTCCGAAACGTGGCCTGAAGTGCTTCCAGATTGGGAAAGTAATCCGTATGGTCGAGTTCGATATTGGTGATGACGAGTATCTCCGGATGGAGCTTCAAGAGATGGTCGCGGTATTCGCATGCCTCCACCACAAACAGCTCTTCCTTGCCAGCGAGAAAATTCGACTCAAAATCGCGGACGATGGACCCTACGATTGCGGTAGGAGATTTATCACAATCCCGCAAGATTTTCGCGAGCATGCCGGTGGTCGTCGTCTTACCGTTGGTGCCGCTCACGGCGATAGTCTTCGCTTTCTTCGAAATGAGTCCAAGCGCTTCAAAATATGACATTTCGGGTATGTGCATCTCCTTGGCTCGCACGCGCTCTTGATTACTGCTCGGGACCGCATCACTGTAGATGAGAAGATCCGTATCGGCAGCGATGTTGCACCCATCGTGTCCGATGACGACGCGCACACCTTTTTGTGCGAGCATCTCCGTCACGGGAGATTCTTCTCTATCCGAACCCACGACACTGTGCCCCCTCGAAGCGAGCAGTTGCGCGAGTGCCGACATGCCGATACCGCCAACACCCACCATATGTACATTGTTCGATATCATAAATGCAACTTGATGAGCGCGAGGAATTGGTCGTTGCGGTCGTACTCGTTTTTAAACATGCCAAATGATGCGAATGCGGGACTGAAAAGTATCGTGTCGCCTGGGGTCGCTACGGCAAACGCGGCGTCGACCGCTGTGTTGAGGTTTTGAAACACCTCTGCTGCATGCAACTTTTCTTTGAGCGTATCCGTGCCTGTCCCCGCGAGAAGCATCACCGCTTTGCATGTTTTCTGTATTTCAGAAACAAGTTCAGTGAGATCGAGACCCTTATCCGACCCGCCCGCTATCAATATGAGGGAGTTACGTTCTCCCTCATGGAGCGCGCGGAGTGCAGCAATCGTTGCCTCCGGCGTCGTCGCATTGTTGTCGTTGTAGATTTTCACCCCACCTTTTTCACCAACAAGCTGCAATCTTCCTTCGACCCCATCGAAAGTCTCCAGCCCGGCGTGAATTGCGTCCGCCGTTAGGCCAAGCGCGAGGAGTGCGGAGGACGCGAGCGATGCATTGTACCTGTTGTGTCCTCCGGGGATATTGAGCTGCCAGTCCTTGGGCAAGTCGCCAGGCACGGTGAGGTCGACAGGGGTCCGCCAGCTGGCGGAAGCCGCTCGCACGCGATCTTCAACACTGTGTCCGACGACTAGCGCGTCCCCCGGATGCTGAAAGCGGAATATGTTTGCCTTATCGGCGAAATACTCGTCCATCGATGTGTAGTAATTTTGGTGGTCCGGCATAAGATTGGTGAAAACGGCTACATGTGGACTCATCTCGAGCTCGCCAAAACCCTGTAGCTGCCACGAATCAAGCTCCAGGACGGCGACATCTCCCGGCTGCACCTCGGGAAGCATCGCGAGTGTCGAGATGCCGCGCACATTGCCGCCAAGGTGCACCCTGCGACCTGCGGACTTCAATACATGGAATATCATATGCGAGATTGTCGATTTCCCGCGTGTTCCTGTGACGCCGACGATTTTCACGCCGGCTTCGGATGCGTATTTCGCAAAAAGCGCAGTCGACATGGACACAGGCACTCCAGCAGAGAGGGCGACGGCGACCTCAGGCGAGTCCAAGCGTACTCCAGCGGCCTTTATTACGAGGTCGGCATTCGTAAAATCTTCTTCACGGTGACCGCCGAGGTGAAATGTAATGTTGGCAAAGTGCTTCAGACGCCCGACCGACTCGGCAAGCTCGGACTCTGTCTTGGTATCGGTCACAGTGACCTCGGCGCCGCACAAGGCAAGAAACTCCGCGTCTCCCACTCCGCGCCCCAGGAGGCCCAGACCAAGCATCGTGATTTTCTTCCCTCTGAAAAGGGGTTCAAATCCCTGCATTCCCGCCACTATAGCACTTGTACTTCCTCGATTCTCTTTTGTAATCATCTATACACATTGCACATATTTGGCATGAGCATACAATCGTCCCTACGGTTGTCTGCCGAGTCGGAAACTCGGGTTCGTCGTTGGACGAAATTGGAAGTGAGGTGAGATTCCTCCACTGTGCCGCAACGGTAATACCTCAAACTCTTGAGGTGAGTCCGGTCATCAGATACCGATAATCCCGAGCAGGAACCCACGCGCACGCTATGCGGCACGTGTTTCCAAGAATCTCTGCCTCGGGCAGAGTTTTTTCGTTTCTACATGAACAAAAACAAAATACTCATTTCGATTGGAACTCTTCTTGTCGCGGGCATTCTCGCGTCGCTTTGGTATGACGATGGGCCAAAGACCACCGTGACATACGGCCCGAGCGATACCGCCACGACTTCGACTACTGGCGAGACGCCTCGAGACACTGTCGTTGATATCCCCCAGCAAAGTACCGTCTCTGTGCAGCCACGAATATCGTCTGAAGCACCTGCCCCGACACCGCGCGCATCAGCACCCGCATGCGGCTCGACCATCCGCATAACTATCGAGAGCGCCATCTACGAGCCCTGCATCGAAGACGGAGTCTCACTTCTTTCCGCCATGCAAGCTGCCACATCAGAAGGGCTCGTATTTACGGGTAAGGAATATCCCTCGCTCGGCTTTTTTGTTGAATCCATCAACGGCAAGCGCGCGGAGAATGGCTACTACTGGTTTCTCTATGTAAATGACGAATCTTCTAGCGCGGGTGTATCGGAGACTGTCGTCCGTGCAGGAGATTCAATCGAGTGGCGTTATAAACAAAGTTATTACATAATCTCGCATCACGTATATGAAAAAACTCTGGGTCACGCTCACCGTAAGTTCTCTGCTCCTTTTTCCCGTTGTTTCTTTTGCACAATCCGAAGAAGCACCGGGCGGTGGCGATTTTGAAGAGCCGTGCACGTTGCCAGAGTGCATCGGACCCGTATTGAATGGAGCAAGTGATATTGTGCTCTCGACGACAGATGCGGATGCTATCCTCTCCGCTTCATACGATGTAAGCGCTACCGACAACATCGACGAAACCGTCGCCGTCACATGCAATCCCGCATCAGGTACGGATTCATTCCCCCTCGGCGACACGCTCGTCGAGTGCAGTGCCACCGATAGTCACGGCAATACGAGCACTGCCTCATTTCACGTCACCGTCGAGCTACAGGAAGAGGAAGCCCAACCGGGCTTCGCTCTCGAGAGCACCGTGCATTTGCGCGACGGTTGTACGGTGACCGACACGACCGGAATCGCGCACATATTTCCCATAAGTACGAGTACCGAATACCTCGCCATATGCGCACTGCAACAGGCGCTCGAAGAAGCCGAGGTCGGCCTTCAGCGCCAGCACCTCGGCCTCGGCC
>VMEY01000017.1 GCA_007375785.1 Parcubacteria group bacterium Athens0416_74
AAGCTGACCGACACGGACATGATGCGCAAATACCACAACCTGGGCACCGCATCCAACCTGGAGGCCCTGAACGAACTCAAAGCCCTGCCCTGGCGCAACCTGCAGGCCACCTCGGACCCGGGCATCACCGGCATCACGGGCGACGCGCAGAAATGCATCGACTTTTATACCCAGGTTCTTGGGCTTCGTTTTGTAAAACTCACGGTCAACTTCGACGACCCGCGCGCGTACCACCTCTACTTCGGCAACGAATCGGGCGAGCCCGGTTCTGCGCTCACTTTCTTTGCGTGGCCACAGGTCCGTCCCGGTCTTCTAGGGACTGGCGAGATTACCTCGATTGCTTTTGCGGTGCCCGCTCTATCGCTCGATTTCTGGAAACAGCACCTCACCGAAAAAGCGACACCCTATGCCGAAGTCGTACGGTTCGGCTCCCCACTTCTCTCGCTGCGAGACCCCGACGGACTCGAACTTGAGCTCGTACCAGACACCACGCCGCTCGCACCCTGGAGCAAAGGCGGCGTACCGGAGGAGAGCGCCATACGCGGATTCCATGCGGTCACGATGAGTGAAGATGGCTTTGCCCGCACGCGCGATTTTCTCACGAAGAGTTTTGGCTACGTGCAAGATGGTGAAGACGGCGCGCTCACGCGCTTCAAGACAGCGGGAGATGCGGCCGGTAGATACCTGTACACACGCGTCGTACCCGACCTCCCGAGAGGCCAGATGGGCGCAGGCACCATGCACCATGTCGCATTTCGCGCTGAGGACGATGCCGATGAGGCCGTCATGCGAGAAGAGATGCTGCGTGTGGGGATGGATGCGACACCGGTCATCGAGCGTATGTATTTCCGCTCGGTCTACTTCCGCGAGCCCGGCGGTGTCCTCTTCGAGATAGCGACCGATAGCCCGGGCTTCACCGTGGACGAGCCGCTCGAATCGCTCGGGACGAGCCTCAAGCTGCCTCCGCAGTACGAGCCACACCGCGAAGAGATACTCCGCGCACTTCCGCCCCTCACTCTCCACCATGCTTAAACTGCACGACTACGAATACGAGTTTCGACCGGGCACAGGGACGCGCGCTCTCATCCTCTTGCACGGCACCGGTGGCGATGAGACGCAGATGCTCCCACTCGCGGAGAAGCTCGACAGCGAGGCACCCCTCGTCGCGCTCCGCGGCAACGTGAACGAAGGCGGGATGCTGCGATTTTTCAAACGCCATGCTGAGGGTGTCCTCGACCGCGTCGACCTCAAGAAACGCAGCGGTGAGCTCGCTCTCTTCATCGAGGCAATCCGCGAGAAACACAACCTCGGTGAAATCGTGGGGGTGGGATTCTCCAACGGCGCAAATATTTTGGTACACCTCATCGCGACCAATCCATCGCTCTTGCGCGGCGCAATCCTCTTACGACCTATGTCTGCTGCGCTGCCCGACGCCACCGCCGACCTCGCAGGATTCCCCGCTTTTATCGCGGCAGGTGAAGAAGACGACATGGTGCCGCTCCGCGAAGCGAAGCAGCTCGAATCGGTACTACGCGCCGCAGGTGCGTGGGTAGAAATGCGCGTGAGCCTCGCCGGGCACAGCCTTGTCGACGAAGACATCGAACGTGCGCGTGAATGGCTTGAAGCACTTCAATAAAATATAAATGTGATGTTGCGGAGCGCGGCTCTCTGCGCTTTGTGGTCGGGCACTTCCTGCGCGACGAGGTCCCAGAATCTTTTTGAATGGTCAAACGCCGCGAGGTGACAGACTTCATGGACCGCTACATACTCCGCAAGACGTGGCGGGAGTGCCGCTATTTTGTAATTGAAACTCAGATTCCCTTTCTTTGAGCAGCTCCCCCATCTCGTTTTCTGTGCACGCACGGAGATAGCGCCGTACGTGAGCCCGTAGCGCGCTGCATAGCGTGCACTGAGTCCCTTCGCAAGCGCGAGCGCCTCGGCTTTGAGCCGCTTGATATCGGCGCGTGCAATACGAATGACGTGCTTACCCTTCACCCGCGCAAGCGCACGCTGTATCCATGCGTCGTGCATCGCTACAAAGTGGTCGATATTCCCCCCGCGGAATATGCGCGGCACCGTCACCACGACAGCGCCGTCTTGATGCACGGAGAGGCGCATGTACCGCGCTCGCGCACTTTTTCTGACTTCGTACTGCATTATGCGACGCTCACGCGCTCGATGATGACCGGCTGGAGAGGACGGTCTTGCGCTCCTGTCTCTGTGGCCTCAATCGCCTGCACCACATCCATCCCCTTCACCACTTTGCCGAAAACGGTGTGCTTGTCGTCGAGGAAACTATTGTCGGCGGTGTTGATGAAAAATTGGCTTCCGTTGGTATCCGGGCCCGCATTTGCCATCGATATCGTACCGATGTTGTTCATGTTGTTGAGGTGTATCTCGTCTTCAAACTGGTAGCCCGGTCCGCCCATGCCCCAGCGTGCCTGGAGTGAGTCGTCTTTCGTCTGCGGGTCGCCGCCCTGAATCATAAAGTCGCGGATGACACGATGGAATTTGGTCCCGTCATAAAAGCCGCTCTTTGCGAGCTTCACAAAATTGGCGACCGTATTCGGCGCGTCGCTCTCCATAAGCTCGATTTCTATATCCCCTTTATTCGTGTGCATTGTTGCGATCATATGCTGAGAGTGTACCAGAAAGTTTTTAATTGACGGAGCATCCCCCTGAGGCTAGAGTGTCGCCAGCAATGGGAGACGGAACATGCGCTTCATAGAGCCAATCGACACAAAGAACCTTGCGTCGCGTATCGCTGCGGAGGGGGCGGTGGTAGTACCCGGCGCACTCTCCTCGGACACAGTCGAGGAGCTCGTCCGCTTGGCCGAGCTCGAAAGGTGGCACAAAGCCGAGAGCATCGTCGGCACCAGCCAGGTCGAACAAGATTACTTCGTCGTGGAGGCATTTCATCGCGAGAGCGTCTTCCGACTTCTCGCGGAGAAGACGTCTTCCTGGGTCAACACCTGGGGTAGCCTCACGACTGGCTGGTCATGGCTGAGGTTCAACGAGACGCGCCTCCAGCGGTACGACACAAACTCGCGGGGCATCTCACCCCATCGAGACGGCCTGCGCTACAGGCAGATTATCGCCCTGTATGTCCTCGAGGGCGGCGGGCGCTTCGGACTCTGCGACGACAGGACTGAGTCGAAGCAGCCCGTCAACGCGCGAGTGCTCCAGATGTCGGCAGGCGACCTCGTCCTCATGCGGGCAGCCGGCTTCCTCGGCGAGGACATCCAGCCGATGCACTTCGTCGATGGCGTTCAAGAGCGCCGCATCACCTATGGGCTGCGGTATGTGCCCTGACAACAAGACGCCGGTCGCTCCATGCGGCCGGCGTCATCTTTTTTGCGCTGCTCACTCTCGCTAGATTGTCGTAAAGGAAATATCCGAAGGCGGTACAAAGACTGATTGGTCTACCGACCACGGGTTGCAGTCGTATGTGTACAACTCGTTGGTGTCATAGGCCGGCGACTCCACTGTGCTTGGTACCGAGCCCGTCTCGCTCATCGTATTCTTCCACTTCTGGCCGGTTGGCATCATCGAGCTCCACATATAGACATAAGTACCATCGGTGATTGTGTGAGTTTCGTACGGGCCGACGCCTGTCATGGTGCCGGTGGAATCAGTACGGCTTTTGTTACCGGACACATACACGACGCCACTCGACAGTATCGTCTCCTCAGCCTTATTTGGCTTCACATTGATTGTGCACTTCCAATTCCCGCCACGCTTCGCGAGCTCTTCTATTGAGCCGGAGTATGCTCCTCCCTTAAATTGCTCGGCACTCTCCTCCGTAGAGTCTCCCGTGGAAGCGCTCTCCGAATTCTGCATGTAGTAATACCCCCCACCCAGCACGACGACAGCCGCTAATAGCCCCAGCACGAGTTTCGTATTCATACATGACAGTATACCCCTGAGTCTGGCTCACAAGTCGAAAGGGCTGCCCGACAATTGCCGGACAGCCCAAAGAATCGAGAGCGAAGCAGGATTCATCCTGGAGCTTTCAAGAGACAGCCGTTGACCTCGTACCATCGCTTCGCGCTGTAGTAGATACCGCTACTACCCTGATCGGCAATGATATCCTCCGAGGTCTTCACTGCGAAGCCGTGGCGTAGCCCTGAATCCGCGGTCTGCAGCACACACGCGTGCGCGTTGATGCCCATGAGCACGGGTGAGCGCACGTCGAATCTCGTGAGAACGCTCTTGAGATCTGTCCCGTGGAAGCCATCGTCATTCGTCTTCACGATGAGATTTCGACGTGGCACACGCTCAAGAGCAGCAGCGAGCTCCGGAATCGTAGCCCCATGCCTTCTGTACTCGAGTGCTACCGCCGGTATGTCGAGACGTGCACATTCGGCGAGGACGAGCTTCTGCATATGAACAACCCGCGCGGTGACGTACTCTCGCAAGCCCGACACGAAGTCGGGCTGCATATCAATCAAGACCACTCCGGGTTTTTCGAGACCGGTGAAGTGGTCGAAGAGCGTCATCTCTCCCGAGGCAATACGCCCCAGAACATCCTGCAGGGCGGATTCCCCGCGCTTTAATCCCAACATTCGAACCCTCCATCGTGGACCGCAGAGATGGTCTACCAAGACGCGCCGCTTGTCAAAGCACTCAGCGGCCGACCCCGTCTGGGGTAAGTGAGCGGGCGCGCTTCTTTATACGACGCTCCTTGAGACGCTTGATACCGCGCTGCACACGCTCGCGCTCTTTGCGGTACTCGATGCGCATATTCTCTTCGAAGACAGCGGCCTTGCGCGACGCCATCCAGCCCAAGATGCTCACGATGATGTTGACCGTGAGGACGAGCGCAAAGGTGGCGTAGGCTTGCTCCGGTGTGAGTACGGGGATAAGCCATAGGTACGTCGGTACAAAGCTCACGAGACCCACGACCACGTCCATCACGCGATTGGTGCGAGCCTCCTCTATCTTCACCATCGCTTCCCACAATTCGTATGCGATAAGAAGCAGTGCGGCGATTACGAGTGCCGCCACGCTGTCGAATTTTAGGAAATAGATGACGTAGCTTAAAGAAATACCCGAAAGTACATGGACGACACCCCACAGGTCGAGCCACTTTCCCTCCCGCCATATGTCTGTGCGCTCGTATGTACCACCCTCCGATATCCGCATGCCGGTTATTCTACCTCGTTACATGCGAGCGTCTGGCCTCGACGGAAGTCGATTGAGAAGCTCCTCCACTCCCTTGCGCATATCTTTGCCCGTCGTCGGGTCTTTGAGGAGGTCTTGCATGGTCTCAAAGAGCGTGAGGTCTATCTCGCGCTCGTTGTCGAAGAGGTACGAGGGAAACTCGTGAAAATCTTCGAAATACTCGATGAATATCGCCTTTCGCTCTTCGCGGTCTGAACTCGTCGCGATTGACTTGAGTCGCGCGTAGTCAAACTTCTTTCTTTTTGTTTTTTCCGAAGCCATTAGCCGCGCAATCTCACTCCGACACACGAGAGGCACTCGCTCTGCCCTTCTCGCGTCTTTATATATTTGTTGCCGCACGTGCACACGACCACCACCACTTCCTTGGTGGAGTCGGTCCATTTGCCGTCTTTGAAAAAGGTTTTTGCCATAGGTTTGGTATTGAAAACGCCGGCACGGAGGCCGGCGCAATCTATGCTGCGGGTGTCGCTTCAGGAGCCTCAGGTGCTGCGGGAGTCGCAACTTCCTCTGGCGTCACTGGAGTCTCAGGCGCAGTTTCCGGGGTTACCGGGTTCGTTTCGTCGGACATGGGAAGGATTCTAGGTGGCTGCTAAGGGGAACGACCTTCTGGGCCATCTTAGCACGGATGAGGTTTCTCTCCTATTGCCCCACTTCTTATTGCAATAGATCTGCAAACCGAATAGCTGCGCCCCTATTCCAGTCCATGATTTTCACGTATCTTCCATTGTGCCTGTTTGGTCGGTTATATTTGCAGCCCTCACATTCATACTTCTCAACGAAGTCTGATTCTTTCTCAAAGAGCGTCCATTCTCCCGGAACGATCTTACTTTCATGACGACAACTCATCGGAATGACATACTTTAAACCATCCATCTGGAAAATGTTCCAGCTCACTATTTCCGCAAATTCCTCCTGTACATTGAGGGACGGTCTTTTTTTAAATCTCGCCGAGTAGTAGTCGATAAGCGTATACAGCAAGTTCTCACGGGCAATGAGTAGATTGTCGCCCTGCCACTCGTAGCCGTAGGAGCTCTGGTATGCCACTCTTGCCCACCTCAGCCACTCTTTTGGTGTAGCACAGTACTTTGTTACTATTTGGAGCTTGCGATCTAAAAATCCTACGCGTTTTTTAAGGCCAAGCACCTCACCGTGTGCGACCGGATCATACCGACTGACAATAAACGGCGCTTCGCCGCAAGCAATTTCAAGCTTTAGTTCAGATACGTATTCTTGCCAGTTCATTTTGTTTACTGATACTCTGTCCACCAATTTGTTCATCTGCTCAACAATCTCGAGGGGCGTAAACACCTCCCCTTTATCTTTGGTGCGCTGACGCTGCTCTTCGCGACTTTTTACGGCTCGTGGCTGGATAAGCTTGCCGTACTTGCCGGTAACGAGTCCAGGCTTGATCTGCTTGTGGGCCTCGAACGCTTTGCCGTACTGTTCGTACGAATCTGTTGCCCAAATTATGTTCTTTTTGATGCTTTGATCAGTAAGAAGAATGTCGAGCAAATCTCCGGCCTGTCGGAGCGAATTCTCCAGTATGTCTGCGTTCTTTACTGGCGCCATCTTAGTGCATGGCCTTGATATGCGTCTCAATGAAATCTATTTCCCGCTTATCAAGGCCATATTTTCTATAGAGCTGTTTATCTATATCTGCAATGGATTTCGACCAGTCAATATCCGACTTTTCAGTAAAGTTTTGAAGAGGAACGAATTTATATGTCTTTGATGTGGCATCTTGACTTGCCTTTCCAACACTATGCTGAAATCTCGTAAATTTGGTTGTAAAATATTTTGATAAGTTTCGCGATGTTTTTTTACCAAGCTTCAAATCAGCGCCGACGACAACATATGATTCTGTACATATTGTTTTTGGATGGCCGATAAAGGTATTTAAGTTATCGTCATTCAGTTCGGTTCCAATATTGTTTGCCCTCGGGGTGAATACTTTGTATTTATCAATCCAGGCTGGATTTTTTGCTATTTCAGATCTTTCCAAATAACCTATTTTCTTACCCTTCCCGTAACAAATAACCGGATCTTTCAATCCATCTTTAGAGCTTCGAAACTGTTTATTTTTAGTAAAATATCCTCTGAAACCAAAGGGCCTTAGCGCGGAGATGTGATTTTCAAAAGATTGAAACGTTGGATGAGATTTGACCTTTTTTAATATCTCTATCGCCTGACTGTGACGAATAACAATGTTGGAACCTTGCGTCTTCAGACTACGAATATTTACATTCGGATTCAAGGAATTTTCATATGTAAAGACTTTCGTCAGATTTTTCGCATTATCGAAATCTTTTACCCAGAAAAAATAACAAATACCTCCTCTCAGGTTAATGTTTTTAAAAACTAATTCGGGTTTAAGGAAATCATGTAACTCCGATATATGGATATCATTTAGCATTTGATCTCTAAAATCATCCAGTCCCTTACCACCCGAATACCATCTTGTCGGCATAATCATCGATATATTGCCTGGATCAAGCTTTTTCGCCATCTCTACAAATAGGTTGTAAATCGGCCTGGCACTAGCTTGAGCACCGCCATCCCTCTGTTGGTAGGGTGGGTTTCCTACTATTGCGGTGAATTTCATATTGTCTTTGTTGCTCTTCAGGCTCATTCTAGCAGGCTCCTTAAGATCACCGAGGCGGATGTCGCTAAACGGTTTGTCCTGCAACAGTAAAGCCTGGACTTCTTTATCCTTGAGTTTGACGAGATCAAACGAGGTGAAGTGCATGGCGATGTTGTTGATATTGAGACCCAGTGCCTCGTACATCTTGCGAGTAAACTCGTAGGCCGTTGGCGAAGTAGGGATAGAATAAAAATTGTCCTGAATGTCCTCGATTCTGACACCTTGCTTCATGGCTTTTTCTACAAAACCTTTTGCAAAGCTTCCCGATTTACTTGCAAGGTCGAGAATCTTGGCAGTTTTTGCGTTTTTCCAAAATTCTTGGTCAAATGAGTCATACATGCGACTCACGATAGCTGGAGGTGTAAATATCTCCGCGGCAGAAAGTCGACCAAACTTGTTGATGGCTATATCGATATGTTCGACTGGTGAGACAGTGGCATCAAATGATCGATAATCTGCATTTTGAATTTTGTAATCCAGAGCTGACCGTACAAAAGGATTGATAAGGTCACGAATAAGCAAAAGGTCCGACTTCTTGAGACCCAGGTTGCGTGCAATACGGCTATTGTCTTCGTTTGCATCAATATTGTTTATCACATCAGTCAAAGTCTTTTCAATAGTTTTAGATAGAAACGCAAACAAAAGAATCATCACATAATACGTACGGAAACGTCTTTCAAACGATGAGATGTCTTCTGTTCCGGCACCATCGACTTCGTCAGTCCCTGTTGAAGAACTATCTGTCCCACCTGTATCGCTGTCTGGTTCAGGAAGGTCAATTTCTTCGCCCTCTTCCTTGTTTGGTAGAATATTGAGACCGTTTTTGCCACCGAGCTCTGCCAATTTGCTGATGAGCTCAAATATAGCCGGATTCTTTTTTAAAGATGCATCGATTCCGATATCTTGGACATCCTCTGTAATTGTCCTCTCGCTAGCGTATTTGCGAACATGATCGATAATCACCGTCGCCGTCACTTCAACCAGCTTGTTCTGTTCGGCATTAAGAGTAATAATTGGAGAGATTCTGAGTTCCCTCTCAATAGATTTTTCAATATTTTCGTTGCCCACATATTGTGTGTTAGCACCATAGGTAAAGGCCTTCATTTCTTGAAGGTAAAATAGCCGTGTCGGGTCCAAATCGACCAAGAGCGTCTGCGGTTTCATATCGTATTTGATGACATCACCCTTCTCATCCTTATACTTTTCTATCCAAGCCGATTGAAGACGGAATATCGCCTGGTCATATTCCTGAGGACTTGTTGTGCCTTTCAGGTAGATCATGGTGTCCCATTGCGGCACAGTAGTACCAGTAAGCATTCTATTGACAGTAAGAGTAATAGTTTTCTCACCAATCTGCGCAGTTTTGGCTATTACTGACTTTACCTCCTCCGGAGTGCTGTGAGCCTGGTCATACCCGCTAATGTTGAGCAGCTTATACTCGGAAATGTTTTTAAAGCGCTTTTTATTTTTCTTAATCAACGTTTCGAGCGCGTCGCAGGACGCACGATATGGGAGCACTACGACAATGTGTTGAGCAAGTTTACCCGCTTTGACCGTTTCGTTGTCGAGCAAACCAAGCATGTTCGTATCATTTTTCGAGCCATCAAGTACTTGCAGCAAATCGATGACTTCCTGCTCATACTTAAATGTAGTGTAGTCACCGCTTTTGCTAATGCTGGCCGGGGTAAATAATTCAGCAGGTTTGCTGCCCGGTATATCGGCTAGCCTCTGGCGCGAGCTTTCATTTGGATTAAACGCAAAGCGGATCATCTGCGGAAAGCCGTAGTAAGGGTTCGCCCATTCGGTTTCATCCAAGTGCTCGGCGCTCCAACGCAACTTTGCTTCGTAAATGTCACTAAACTGTACAAATGCAATGATGTCCTCTTGAGTGAATTCGCTCCCCATCAAGATACGATATGGCGTACCCGAGAGGTGCAGCTTTATGTCTGCGTTTATTGGCTCGAGCTTGCTGAGCGCACCAAGTTCTACGGGATCTTCCTTATCTTTCTTGAGGAACTCTTCTTCTTCTTCGTCTATCACGACTCCAGCGAGAATTTTACCGAGTACTGGCGCTCGCGCGCCGAAATG
>VMEY01000018.1 GCA_007375785.1 Parcubacteria group bacterium Athens0416_74
GTGCCCGGGAACGGCAGACCGCCCGAAGGCGGTGGCTCGTCTTTCGGAAGACGGTCAGGTGAGCGGTGACAGGACTTGGCCTGTCGGTCGCACGCGGTTGACCGTCTGCAAGGCGCGGCTTGTCGCGCACAGTACAGATTCAGTTCAAGCCCATTTCGGCCGAAATATTCTCAGAGGTTCGACGCCGCCATGGCCAGCTGGAATTCTCGCATCCGGCGTTCCGCTTCCGGTTGGTAGTAGTCGTAGTAAGAGACGAAGTAATGCACCGCGGCATCTGGAAAGAAATCACGATACTCAGATGCGAGCTGTGCAGCGAGCGTCTTATTGTGAGCGATTACCAGCGTCGGCTTCCCTACCTTTTCTATCACGTTGGCAATCGTAAAGGTCTTTCCCGAGCCCGTGACACCAAGGAGTGTCTGGTCGCGCTGCCCCTCTGAGAGGCCCTGCACGAGACTCTCTATGGCCTTGGGCTGGTCGCCTGCGGGCGTATATGCGGACTTGATGGTGAGGGACATCGGATTACTCTAACAAATTACTGTTTTAAATAGAAAGGCCTCCCTAAAGGAGGCAAGTTTGTATGCGTCGCGATTCTAATTATGTTAGGACGTTCGGGCCACCTCCTACGTGGTGGCTTCCCGCTTAATCGGCTTCGTATCAGTCGGAGATTCAGCCTTTTCGTTCGACGGCTGAACCTTCTCCCCCAACGGCTCGCGCGCACTCTCGGTCTGTTCGGCGCGAGTATTTCTCGAACCAAGTCCGAATCGGCCGCGGGGCCCCGGATGGCCTAGGCCGCGATGATTTCCTGACAGCAAGCTCATCTGCTCTATCCTTCTTCTAAGTTTGCGGGACGCAGTACATTCGTTTCGCGTAGCAAAACGTTGGCGTAGTATGCCTTTTATTATCAAGCTTGCAAGCCCACTGGGTGCAGGCTAAGCTTTTTGTGGCTCACCATGGGGAACGTAGCATGCAAAAGGCTCGGCGACACAGCACCGACGACCCGTTTCGGAAGCATTTTCGCAAGCACATTAAAGACCGCTTGCGGGCAAAGATCGGCATACGTCAGATGGGTAAGCGCAAACGACGTCGGCTGAAGCGCAAGATTCGGGAGCGCAACAAGCCGATACTCGATCTAGCGCGCGCCCTGCATCCGATTCTAAGCAGTTTCGCAGGCAGAACCCGCGGGCCAAAATGCGCACTCAAAGACGACGGACGACTCGCTCGGAACACCTGGTTTGTCGCCGTCGCGTGGTCGGCGCAGTTCAAACAATCGAGACGGCCGTGAGGCCGTCTCTTGCTCTAAAGATATCGCGCCAAAAATGCATCCCGATACTTCTCGAAGCGACCTTCAAGTATCGAATCTCGAATATTTTCGGTAAGTCTTGTCAGGAATCGCATGTTGTGCGCGCTCGCGAGAATGCCGCCAAGCATTTCGCCGGATTTAAACAGATGGCGGATGTAGCTGCGGGAATATTTCTTACATACGAAACAATCACAGTCCGGGTCGATGGGACGCTGGTCTTCCGTACATTCCGCATTCTCTAGATTCAACTTGCCGTCGTAGGTAAACACCGTGGCGTTGCGACCATTGCGCGTAGGCAAGACGCAATCAAATGTATCGATACCAGCCGCAACACCGATGAATACATCTTCCGGCTCTCCGATGCCGAGCAGATGGCGCGGCTTCTCCTTTGGAAGTACCGCATTTACCTTCTCAAGAATTCCTAAAATATCGTTTTTGTTGAAGGAGCCGCCGATGCCATACCCGTCAAAATCCATTTCCGCAAGAGTGTGCGCAGATTCCATACGCAGATCCTCGTATCGACCACCCTGCACTATTCCGTATATGCCCTGCCTCGCATTGGCATCCAGATTCTGCCGATGCGCCGCAAGCGAGCGCTTTGCCCAACGGTGTGTCCGCTCCATAGAATCTTTTTGCTCTGCATGAGGCTCTGTGGGTGCGATAAATTCATCGAATGCAAATATGATGTCGGCCCCAAGTGCGTGCTGTATCTCGATAGAGCGCTCCGGAGTAAATCGATGCAACGAGCCGTCGTGATGCGATGTAAAAGAGACACCGTCGTCATCGACTATCGCGAGCTTCCCGTGCTCCGTCGTGCTCTCTTCGCTATACACCGCGACAGCGGCGACCTGCGGCTTATCTTCTGCCGCGATTTTGGAAACCTGTTTACCGAATCCGACTCCGAGAGAAAATACCTGGAAGCCTCCAGAATCGGTCATGGTAGGGCCATCAAAAGCCATAAACTTGCCCACTCCTCCGGCTTTTTCGACTATTTTTTCTCCCGGCGTGAGATAGAGGTGATACGCATTGGCGATGATGGTCTGTATACCCATGTCCTCGTACATAAATGTGCCGAGACCTTTTGTGGTCGCCTTGGTAGCGACAGCTACGAAAGCGGGTGTCTTAATGTCGCCATGCGGCGTATGCAAAAGACCGGCTCTCGCGAGTGAACCGGGCAACTCTTTCTGTATTTCGAGCGAAATCGGTCGCGTCACAGTGCGACTATACCCCATGAGATATATGCAGTCGACGCCACATAGTTACCGAATGACTGTGCGCATCGATTTTACGCAGCAAACACCTATGGTGTATCTCACGGGGTAGAGCACTATCACCTCAAAAGGGTCTATTTGCTGCGAGGTATAGACCGGCGTCCTTTTCCGCCCGCGCCATGCTGCCCCGCCCTCGACGGCATGCGAATCGGCGTCTGCTGACGTGACTGCGGCTTATCGTAATGCGGCTTATTATTCTTTTTCTCAAACGGTCCTCCCTTCATATGGATTATTTAAGGGCTAGTACAGACGCGGGCTGACTCTTGCCCGCTGTAAGCACAATCATACCATCGCTATCAACGTCGTCTTTCCCCAGCACTCGGTCGACATCGTCCACCAAGGTGCCGTTTATCTTGACTGCTTTACCCTCGACGAGCCTGCGCGCAGCAGATTTTGATTCCGCGTATCCCTGCGCCACCAGCACATCAGCGATTGTCATCCCGACTTCAATATCCGTGCGAATTTGATCCTTATCCGCCCTAGTCAAATCTTTCTTAAAACGGAGGTCAGTCTCGGTAAGCGCAGCGGCCAACGCATCGTCGCCGTGCACAATGCGAGTGACCTCTTGAGCCAATTTACGCTGCGCAAATCGGGCGCCGGGATTCTTGGCATGGTCCATCACGACGTCGTCCACTGTGGCTTTCGGAAGAAGCGTGAGCTTGAGAAGGAGTTCGCCCACCGCCTCATCATCAACATTGAGAAAGAATTGATACATCCGGAACGGGCTTGTCTTTTTGGCATCGAGCCAGATGGCTCCCTCTTCACTTTTCCCAAACTTTTTACCGGTAGATTTATTGACGACGAGCGGCCACGTCAGTGCGTAGACCGATTTCTCCTCTTTTCTCCGGACGAATTCTACGCCGGCGAGAATATTGCTCCACTGGTCGGAGCCTCCTACCTGCACATCGCACCCGTACTCTGAATTGAGATGAAGATAATCAAAGCCTTGCAGCAGTGAGTAGCTGAATTCTGTAAAGGATATTGGCGACTCCTTTTCGAGCCTGTCGCGGACGATATCCTTCTTTATCATCGCGTTTACAGTGAAGTGCTTGCCGACGTCGCGAAGGAATTCCAAAAGATTCAATGTAGAAAGCCACTTCGCGTTGTTCTCCTCTATAAAATCCTTGCCGCCGAAGACTTGTCGGATTTGTGCCGCCACTGCGGAAGCGTTGCGCGCTACAGTCTCCTCATCGAGCAAATTACGCTCCTCACTTTTGCCTCCCGGGTCGCCTATCATGCCCGTGCCACCACCGGTGAGGATAATCACCTTGTGACCATCTTCGATGAAGTGTCTTAGCGCCAGGAGTCCCACCAGATTGCCGACGTGGAGCGAATCGGCTGACGGGTCGATACCAAGGTAGACGGTCCGTTTCTGTCCATCGGTGATTTCCTCAAGAGTTTCCGATGAATGCTGGTGCACATAGCCGCGTTCGCGCAGTATTTCGGAGAGCTTTGCCATAGATGAGAAAATAGTAGCACGCTAACACTGCGGGTCGGGCATGACCTTGTAGAGACCCTGAATGTCCTCCATAACCTCGCCGGAGAGACGAATATCCGCACTCGCGATATCCATTTTGAGCTGTTCCATCGACGTCGCTCCGATAATGTTAGACGTCGTAAACGGGCGGTCAGTCACAAACGCAAGCGCCATCTGTGCCGGGTCGAGTCCGTGCTTTTTTGCGATATCAACATACGCCTGAATCCCCTCTTGGAGATGCGCGGCATTGTAGCGCTCTCTATTGCGGTCAAAGAGCGTATGACGCGCTTTCTCGGGCTTCGCGCCGCCGAGGTATTTGCCTGAGAGGACCCCTCCGCCGAGCGGTGAGTACGGCAAGAATCCTACGCCCTCGCGCAGACACATTTCCGAGAGGCCAATCTCAAACGTGCGGTTCATAAGCGAGTATTGATTTTGTATGGTGACGATTTTCGGCAGGCCTTTTTCTCTTGCGAGGCGCAGGTACTCGCTCATACCCCATGGTGTCTCGTTGGAAATGCCGATATATCGTGCTTTGCCACTCTGCACCACCTCAGCGAGTGCAGAAAGTGTCTCTTCTATTGGCGTACCCGAATTCTCCGGCAGAGATTCTACGCCGCGCACGCCAAAGAAGTTGGTGGCGCGCTCCGGCCAGTGCACTTGGTAGATGTCGACGTACTCTCTCTGAAGTCTCTCGAGGGTACCGTCTATCGCTGCGAGAATATTCTTGCGGTCGTATATCGTACGCGACCCATCCATCGGGCGAGTGCGAATCGCGGGCGACGCAGCTACCTTGCTCGCAATGATAAGGTCGTCACTCTTTCCGCGCTTCTTAAGCCATGTGCCGATATAGGTTTCCGTGCGCCCCTGTTTCTCAGGGTCGGGGGGAATCGGATACACTTCTGCCGTATCGATAAAGTTGATGCCTTGCGTAAGTGCATAATCGAGCTGCTCATGCCCCTCAGCCTCGGTATTCTGTTGGCCCCAATTCATCGAGCCAAGGCAAATCTTGGACACTTGTAGATTGGTACCCGGTATATTTCTATGCTCCATAGCGCGCCAGTATACCAGACCTTATTTTTCGTCACGTTTTTGTTCACGTGTTTGCACTTCGTGCTCATCCATACCGAAGTGATGCGCAAATTCGTGCCAAATAGTCTCCGCAATCACCTGCGCTACGGGCATCTTGTCGTCCGCTGCGGCTCTCTCTATCGGGATTCGATAGAGCGTAATCGTATCCGGAAGTGTCATACCGACACCGTAGTGCTCACCTCGCTCAGTAAGCGGAATTCCCTGGTAGTAGCCAAGGAGCGTCTCATCGTCATCGAGGCCTTCGATCTTGCGCACCTCCGCAGGCGGCTGGTCCTCAATCAGTATCGCGACATTCTTAATTCGTTCCCGCACCCACGCCGGGAGCTGGATGAATCCTTCTTCGACAAGCTGTTCAAATTGTTCGTCAGGCATCTTGTTTGACGAGCTCGGCAAAGCGCTTGCGAACCTTTTCAATCTTAGGCTCGATAACTATCTGACAATAGGGCGCGCTCGCGTTGTTCGCGTAGTAATCCTTGTGGTAGCCCTCGGCCGAATAAAATGTGTCTAGTTTTTCTATCTGCGTGACGACGCTCGTACCATCCGTAAGCGATTCCTGAATTTCCTTCGCGACGCGCTCCGCAATCGCCTTTTCCTCTTCTGTCATATACAAAATTACAGAGCGGTACTGCTCTCCCACGTCTGCGCCCTGCCGATTCGGCGTAGTAGGGTCGTGAGAGCCAAAAAACACAGTCAGTAAATCTTCGTACGAGATTATCGAAGGGTCGTACGTGACACGGATGACCTCCGCGTGTCCGGTGTTGCCCTCAGCAACGCGCTCATAGGTAGGATGCGCTCCGGCGCCGCCGGCGTACCCCGGCTCTACGCTCGTCACTCCTTTGAGCATCGCGAACACCGCTTCAGTGCACCAGAAACATCCGCCGCCAAAAACCGCCGTGCTCATACCTATTGCGTTCGCGGGCGCAATAGCGGGAAAAGCTGGGCCTCATGTGCGGGCCGATTCTCCAAGAATGAAAAGAGTCGCTCCGACATACCGAAGCCAAAAGAAGGCGGCATGCCGTACTCCATAGCCCGTACGTAATCGTCGTCGAGCCGCTGCGCTTCGTCGTCACCCGCATCGCGAAGTGCCTGCTGCTCTTCAAAACGAGCGCGCTGGTCGAGCGGGTCGTTGAGCTCGCTAAAGCCTTTGCCCATCTCGGAGCCGGCCAGTATCACCTGCATGCGCTCTACGATTGCAGGATTCTTCGGTGAACGCTTCGCGAGCGGCTCGAGGTAGGCGGGCTGATTGATGAGAAATGCCGGGCCCGCGATAGATTTGCGAATCGCCTTCCACAAGTGATCCACTGCGCGCGCTTTGTTGAGTGCTTCGCCGTATTGAATCTGCGCATCTCGCACAGCCTGAATCGCCTCGTCCTCCGTACATGTGATGGGGTCGATTCCGTAGGTCTTCTGAATAGCTGCGCAAAAATCTATCTCCTTCCACTCATCCGCGAGGTCGACCGTATGGCCGTTGATTTCAAACGTATATTTTCCGTAGACCTCTTTCGCGATAGCGCGGTACAAATCCTGGACAAAGGTCATGCCCGCGGCCATGTCGCTGTACGCCTCATAGCTTTCTATTTGCGTGTAGTCCTGTAGGTGTTCGCGCGATTGCCCCTCGTTGCGGAATATTCTGCCTATCTCGAAAACCTTTGGGAAGCCGGCGACAAGGAGTCGCTTGAGCCACAGCTCGAGGGATATGCGGAGCGATACGTCGATATCAAGCGCGTTGTGGTGCGTCTCAAACGGCCGCGCGTCGGCCCCGCCCGGCGAAGATTCGAGCACCGGCGTCTCCACTTCCAAAAATCCGTGAGAGATATAAAAATTGCGCACCGTCGCCCAAAACTTTGAGCGCCTCTCGAACATGGCGCGCACCTCGGGGTTCATCAGAATATCCAAGTACCGTTCGCGGAGGATTTTTTCTTCATCCTTAAGTCCAAACCACGTATCGGGAATCGGCGAGATAGATTTCGCGAGCATGCGCCATTGCCTCACGAGCAGCGATTTCTCTCCGCGCTTCGTCGTGTATGCATTCCCGCTCACTTCCACAAAATCTCCCACGTCGACCGTCTCCGCAAACAACGTAAGCTCCGCTTCGTCTGTCTCCCCTTTTTGCAACACCGCCTGAGTCTTTGCCGTACCGTCGAATATATCGGCGAAAAGAATCGCGCCTTGTCCACGACTCGACATCACACGGCCGGAGAGTGTCACCGCCGTCTCACCCAGTGACTCATGCGCCTCGAGAAAGTCCGCATTGGAGTGACTCCGGTTGCTGTGCACGGGATATGCCTCCATGCCTGCGTCCTGCAGTTTTTGCAGCTTCTTCAGCCTTTCCGCTCTGATGTCCTCTCCGCTCATCGAGCTATGATAGCAGAAAAGATGGCTATGCCGCACGTCTGTACAGACGAATCGCGAGTGGCATAAAGACACCCAAGATGCCCACTATCCAGACCACGGCGAGCCACGCAAGCCGAGCAGTCTCTGCCGCATCTGTGTATCCGAGGAGTAGCATACGGACGGCGTTGACCGTCACGCTGATGGGATTGATTTCAGCGAAGACTCGGAGCCAATCCGGCATGGTCTCGACAGGTACAAATACCGAGGAAGCAAACACGAGTGGGAAGACCCAGATAAATCCAGCAACCTGTGCGGTCTCTACGTTTTTCACGAGCAAGCCTATCGTCGCCGATATCCAAGAGAACGCAAATCCAAAAAGAAGTAGGATAGCAAAGGCGAGAACGGCGTCTGAGACCGAGCCGCCAATACGGAATCCAATGAGGCTTCCGACCCCAAACATGAGCAGAATTACAAAAATATTGCGCATCGTATCGGCAAGCGTTCGCCCTGCGAGCACCGCCGCTCTCGCCATAGGCAGCGAGCGGAAGCGATCGATAAGACCCTTTGCCATATCTTCCGTAAGACCGACGCCCGTCTGTATCGCTCCAAAAACCGCACTCTGCACGAGAATACCGGGCAATAGATAATCTATGTATGAGCCCGTCACTCGTATCGCGCCGCCAAACACGTACGTAAACAAGAGTAAAAACATGACTGGTTGGATGGTCGAAAAAATCAGAAGCTGCGGTAGTCGCACGTAGCGAATAAGATTGCGCTCGACCATCGTAAGCGTGTCGCTCACGACGTACATCCATTTTTTCTCCAGCAATGCTCGGTATATAGCTTCCATATGATTTATACGCGGACTCCGTGGCCGGTTAGTTTGAGAAATATTTCGTCGAGCGTAGGGCGTCTCACGGTGAGGTCTTCTATTTCAACGTGTGCAACATCGAGCGCGCGAATCGCTTTCGGTAGCGAACCCACACCTTGGTCAAGCGTCATGGAAATAGTCTGAGTCCCAAAATCCACGTGTACGCTCTGGCTCTCTCCTATCGAGCGAAGCGCGGCGGTGGCTTCATTGATTCGGCTTATGTCACGTATGCGGACCTCCAAGACTTCGTCGCCGAGTTCCGTCTTGAGCTCCTGCGGAGTGCCAGATGCGATGACTTTGCCGTGGTCGATAACCACAATGCGGTCCGCAAGAAAATCTGCTTCGTCCAAATACTGCGTGGTGAGAAGCACGGTCGTGCCCTGGGCCACAAGCTCGCGAATTATTTTCCAGAGCGCGATGCGGCTCTGTGGATCAAGTCCTGTCGTAGGTTCATCCAAAAAGAGTACTGGCGGATTATTCACGAGCGATGCTGCGAGGTCGAGCCGGCGTCGCATCCCTCCTGAATACGTCTTGAGTGTCCGGTCGGCCGCGTCGGTGAGGTCAAAATGGCCGAGCAAATCTGCCGCACGAAGCTGGGCTTCTTTCATGGGCATGTGATAGAGACGTCCCACCATGATGAGGTTTTCCCTGCCGGTGAGGTTTTCATCTACCGCAGCATACTGGCCTGCGAGACCGATGATCTCACGCACGGCCTGTGCCTCGGTATCAACATTGAGACCCTCTACCCAAGCCTCGCCCGAGTCAATCTTCATGAGCGTCGTGAGCATCCGTATGAGGGTCGTTTTACCCGCTCCATTGGGGCCCAGAAGGCCCAGGACGGTGCCCTTCTCGACTGTGAGGTCTATACCGCGCACAGCCTCGATATCGCCAAAGGACTTACGTATATCGCGTATTTGGATGCTCGGCATCGACGCACGTTACAACATCACGCCAAAGTGTCAATGAATATGCGAGTGTCCGTTTTTTCCATGTTCCGACCGACCCGTGAGGAGCCATACGGAGATAAGTGTTGTAATCGGCACGGCGAGGACCAGGCCGATGGAGCCGACCATCGTGCGCACTATCTCCGTGGCAAATATTTCCCTATTCATATTGAGGAGGAAGTTGCCGGCGCCGCTATTGTAGAAAAGGAGCAGGAGCGGTAGTGACACACCCACGTACGCGATTGCAAGCGAGTTGACCAAAGCACCGGTGTGCTCGCGACCGATACGAATAGCTCGCGCGTACACTTGACCCGCATGTAAATCCTGACCGGCGCGCTTTATTTCTTCCACACTTACGGCCTGGCCGATGGCGATGTCATAGAGCACACCGAGGAGACCAATGAGTACGCCTCCAAGAAGTAGTCCTGCAAAATCTATTGTGCCTCCCGTATTGAAATGCAGGTACACAGCCTCTTCTGTCTCAAATCCCGTGAGCCGACCGAAATAAATTGAGGCCCATGCAAGAGCGCCCGTGAAAAGAATCGTCGCAATAACCCGTGTGTCACAAAAGAGCCCACACCGATTATCAGGGATGCCACGCCGATTGAGACAAGTACCGGCGAGTATCCGGCGAGTATCCCGGGCAAGAGCAAATACACGATTAAAAACAAACCTCCGACGAGCGATGCGAGCCCACGCAGCCCTTGGGTGCCGCCAAATATTGCGACGACGAGGACGAAAAGTGCAATGAGCCCAAGCAGAAATGGAAGTCGATAGGGGTCAGCAACACTGAAATATTCAGTACCGTCGATATCAGTCCGGTATCGCATGTAAAAAGTCTCGCCTTCGCGCAATCGTATGTAATCGTTTTCCACAACGACCTCCTCACCGTCTTTGACGCCTTCTATAATCTCGGCACGAATCGTCTGATTCAGCGCGGTTACGTCGGTCCCCACAATCGGGAGCGTCTCTTGCGCGACAATCTCGATGACTCGAGCGCGAACTATGACTTCTGTATCAGGTACAAGCTCCTGCGCAAACGCAGATGACGAAAGCAGTCCGAAAAACAATATGGCAGCAACCGTGAGACGCATCACAAAAGTATATCAATGTGCCTCGGTCACGACAGCTACTGCCTGCGGACCATCCGCAGGCTCCTCGTGCGGCAGCACATACGCAACACTCATCATGAGGGTGGCACCCACAATAAAGAATACGATGTGTCGCATGTAGTGCGCGTCTAGGCGGGCACTCTCCAGCGAATGCGGGATAAGGTCGTGGAAAATAACGATGAGGTACGAGCCGACGGCAAGACCAAGAAGTGGGATTTCGAGCGATTCGAATCGCTCGAGCAAGAAGTACGCACCAAGGGCTCCGATAAGAATCGTCGCCGACGCCAAAGAATTCATGACGAGAGCACGGCGCACCGAAAGTCCGGCTTCGCGAAGCACAAAAAACTCAGATATCTCCTGGAGCATCTCATGCACCATGATGCTGAGCGTGCTCGCAATGCCGATGATGGGCGAGGCTGCAAACGACACGACGATGACCGCCCCGTCACCGATATTGTGTATGGCGTCGCTCGCGAGAATGCGGTTTGCATCGATTTTCGAATGCGAGTGACCGCCGCGATCATGGTGATGGTGGAAGGTGGGCAAATACCGAAATGCAATCAAGACCGCGATTGCGCCGACAGCTATCCACGGCAATCCGGCTGACAGCGAACCGGCGTGCTCGATAATCTCTCGAGAAAGATTGAACGCAATCACGAGGAGTACGCCGGCGGCGAAACTCACAAAAAAGTGCATGTTGCGCTCTATAAGTGGCCCAAGGCCGCGCCATGTCACGAGCTTTCCGGAAAACGACACGGCCATTACGGCAAAAGATGCAAGAAGAATGTACACGAGTGACATAGTGTCGCCTTATCGCGTCTGTACGCAGGTCTTGCAGTCTCCGAAAAATTCGAGTGCATGAGAAGAGACCGTGCTGAAATGTTTTGATTTTTTGACGACTTTCTTTTCCATGGAATCCATCTCACAGCCTTCCACATCTTCTACCCGTCCGCACGAACGACACACGAGATGATGGTGATGTTCGCGAGTCGCAAGCTCGAAATAGCTTCGGCCCTGGTGAAGCTCCAGGTGTTGCACAATACCGGCCTGCACAAACGTCTCAAGCGTCCTGTAGACTGTCACCTGGTCGACCGACGGACGCTTTAGCATCGAGGCGATATCTGCGACGCTGAGCGGATAGGTAGAATCCTCCAATATAGATAGCACCCGCAATCGCGGCTGCGTCGCACGCAATCCGGCGGCCTTTAGCAGAGCCGAAGATGATTCGTGTTCGTTCATGCGCGCATACTATAGCACTTGCAAACGGTTTGCAAGTGCTATATGTCACGCCTCTACTGCTGCTCCGGATTTTGCGTACCCAGATTTACCTGGATACCCGGTCCGCTTGTCTCTTCTGGTGCGGGCGTCTTCATAACGTACCAGATTCCGAATGCAATCACCGCTATTACAAGTATCGCGAGCAACGCCGTCACGGCTCCATTCCCTCCCCCATTTGTATTGTTTGGCATGGTGAATCAAAATTATTGCTATCGACCATATTCTCATTATATCCACTCCCGCGCAGCGAGGGCGGTATACTGTGCATATGAAAATAATCCGGAAATTTGCTGATGTGAGGCACGGCTGGCGCGGATTGCGCACCGTATGGCGCGAGGAATGGCATTTCAAGTATCAAGTTTCCTTCACGATTATAATGTTCAGCATAGCGCTATTTCTGCGAGCGAGCAGTCTCGAGCTCATACTTCTTTTCTGTACGCTCTGTATCGCTCTTGCAGGCGAGGTCATCAACACCGCGATTGAAGATGTCTGCAATCGGATACAACCCGATTTCGAAGAAGCTATCGGCACTATAAAAGACATGGCACAAGGGTTTGTCCTCCTCTCCTCTCTGCCGTGCATCGCACTATTTCTCTGGATTGTGATTCCTCGTATCGCATGAACTTTTTTGCCGTCATTAATGCAAACCCGCTCTCGGTGTTGCCGCTCCCCGATTCGGATTATGTTCTGACGGCGCTCTCCGGCATTACGCACTTGGGAGATGCGCGCTTTATCGCCATCCTCGGCATCAGTATGGCACTTGTGCTCTGGCGTCACGGCAGGCATTCATACTGGATTGGTCTTGGGGTTGCCGTCTTCGGGGCGCTCGCCTCATCGTGGATGCTCAAGATGCTCATCGCTCGACCACGACCGATGCATACACTCATCGAGGTATCCGGATACTCGTTGCCGAGTATGCACGCGGCTGTCGGCGCGGCATTGTATGGGTATCTTATTTTTGTCACACTCCGCCTACTGCATCCGCCGCACCACCGCATACCGCTGGCCGCCGCTCTTGCCGCAATCGCTTTCCTTGTCGGGCTCAGCAGAGTCTACTTAGAGGTGCATTACGCGACCGATGTACTCGCAGGCTTCGTGCTTGGCGCACTCTGGGTATATACGGGATACCGGTCGCAGAGAACTCTCTACTCTCGGCGCAGATAGTAGACATCGCAGGAACAGATTCTGCTCATCTATACTCGTTTGCGCCGCAGCACAAACGGCATACCTGCAATCGTTGAGCCGAACAGCCCTGCTACGAGACCCACCCAAAACTCCACGCCAAAACCAAACGTATTCTCGTCGGCACTACGGGACACATTGAGCGCAAATTCGGCATCAGCCACGGTCTCTCCGTACGCTCCTTGATTTGCGTCGTTATACCTCACGCTCAATGTGTAGACTCCGGCTTTCGGAAATCGAAAGGCAAATCCATTGCTCCCAACGTCAGGCTTTGCAATCGGACCAGCAAAAAGCGTCGTGCCCTTTGGGGTACCATCCTCATCTACGATCCTTACCCACATATCCGTGAAATCCACACTTTTTGTACGAGCAACGTCTGCAAACAAGCCAAAATCAATGCGTGTAAAAACCCCGGATTCGAGGTAACCGTCTTCAATATCGACGTCCACGATATATCCCTCGGTCGTTGTGCTCGTGAATGTAAGCGCCGCCCCGCCGTGCGCGAAAGCTGCATTCGGCACGAGGAACAGAGCCAGAGCAAGGAATGGAGTGAGGATGGACAAACGAGTAATCATCGACATACTTATTCAATAGCGATTATCGGCTGGGCCATAATCCAGAGACTAAGACAGCTATAGAATATCATTAAAGCAAGCATCGGGTATTGGCTCAGGAATGCTTTCTGACGGTCTTTAAAGAACCGCTCCGCAATCGCATGCGCGATGACAACGGCTATCACATGACCGACAACAATAAGTGCGACCTGCACGTTCCACAATATTTTCAGGTTGAGGATGGTATAACTGATTTCATAATCTGCGGTACCGAAAATATTCCATCCTCTGCCAAACGGGTCAGATATGAGATAGAGCGCACGTTGACCCTCGATGACGAGGATGCTCACGTAGTGCGCAATCTCATATGCAACAGCAATCGGGAGTAATGAGTGAATGAATCTCCGCGCAAATTCCATCGTCGAAGATGCGTCTCTCGAGATAACCTTGGTGAGAAAGGAGAAACCATAGTAGACCGCAAGAAAAGCTGCGAACAAAAATGCGAGTCCGGCTGTACCGACAAAAAACCAGGGCAGACCATAGCCGATAAGAGACGAGAAAATATTTTGAAAAGCAGGTGTGGTGAGCATCCCATCTGCCGCGACACTTGAGAGCATGAGGAGAATGAACCCCATTTCCGAAAAGCTCGCTTTCTGATGTATGAGTCCGACTGCCGGAGGACGGAGATATATTGTTCCGTCTCTTGCATCCGTAACGGAAAACCGCGACAGAAACGCAAAGAATACTGAGAACGGGTCGCCTCTTCTCAGCCACTCTTCTTTACCGAACATTGCCATACCGCCAAACGTGATGAGCGCGTAGATTCCAACAAACATCGCAAGGGGGCGCGGGTCCGATGACATCAGCGACACATTTTCAATCCAACGGAATGCAAAGAATAAGGCGACAGCCGGCCATACACCCAAAGCCGCAGGGAGAACATTTTGTTTCCGCGTAAAGCCTGCCTCTCTTAGCAGAATGCCCGTCCACTCATACAGCGCCTTGAACGGATTGACCACGCTCCAAATATTTCCTAGGAGCGCGCTCGCGAACGTGACGCCTATTGCAAAGAAAATCCATACCACTGTCGGTAGCATGTTGAACGCTGGATTTTGATTTCCCCATAATCCGCTCGCAATTGCCGACAGCAAGATTACGACGAACACTACTTTCAACGGAAGCAGTAGCACTCTCGATGATAGGGCGCGAAACCATCGTAGCCGCATCAGGTCGAATCGCGGGTACGCGTGCAGAGCCTCGCTCAGTCGGCCGGAAGACAATCCGAGCAAGATAAACGAGAGAGCAACGATTGCGCCTCCGCCAAAGAGGTACAGATAGAGGGGCACCGGAAGGTCTATCCGTTGCCCGAATCCGTGTGCAAGTGCGAGCGCGGGCACAGAGATTGCAAGCAGACTACCGAGTATGGCGGAGGCGTATCGCATAGACTCACCGAGGATTTACGACGAATGCACCTACTACGATGTCTTCTTCGACGGCTGCGGAGGCGTCTTTGGTCGTTTTAGTATCGTATTCGACTGCGACTCCCTCCGCCTTAGGGTGAAGTTCGAAGTTGTATCTACCCGCCTTATCTGCCACAAACGAAAATGAGAGCTCCTTCCCTATCATCACCTCGTTTTCAATCTCATATCCCGAAATATGGAATTCGCCATTCTCGTCGGACATGACCTTGATGATCACTTGGTCGCCTTGCGACACTGTGACGATATTGGGATCAAGGACGCGCTCTACAAGAGACAGGACATGCGTGCGCGGCTCTTTTACGCTCATATCTGAAGGCGCGGGCGCTGAAGTCGAACTCACACTCTGTGAGTACCAAACCCCCGCAACCGCGAGCACTAGTACCCCAAGTCCTGTAAGAATTTGTTGATTGTTCATGATGTGTATGCAGTCTATCTGTCCGATTTTCTAATAGATTCACCTGATTGCGTGACTAAGTCCACGTGTATCACATATACATGCAGCAGATGCTGCTACACGATTCGCCACGCGTCAGCTCAGCCGAAAACTCTATACCTATAGATACCTCTGCGAAGCGCATCTCGCGCATACGGGTCCCGTAGCGTCGCTGTGAGCTGGCCGAGTTTGTGCGTATGTGCAGCGGTGGTACTCGCGATGAGAATTACCAGTACGATCAACAAAAAGGATTCCGAGATGACGAATAGCGCGCTTTTTTCCTCGTGGCGTAGCGAAGCGTGCAATGTCATCCAGATGCTCGACTCGTCGGCACCATGAGAATGTCCGTGATCGTGCGTAACACTCGCGTGTGCAAGCCCACCAACAAGCAGCGCTACCACGAGTACGAGCGCAATGAATCCACGCATCATGCAGCTATAGTACAACACCGCTAGACGACCGATTTTCCGCCGAGAAGCATGGATAGCAGAGCCATACGCACCGTGAGGCCATATCCGACCTGTTTGAAGTACACGGCATGCGGTGAGTCATCGACTTCCGGTGTAATCTCACCCACACGAGGCAAAGGGTGAATGATGATACCGCCGTCTTTCATAGAGTCGGCGAGCGAGCGGTCAATCACGTACTGACCTTTAGTGCGCTGATACGCTTCGGGCGAAAGACGCTCTTTCTGAATACGCGTCTGATATATCACATCGGCATTCTTCATCGCCTCCGGCAACACATCCGTCTCATGGTAGGTAATGTTCTTTTCCGTGAGATATTCGCGCAGCTCGTCGCTGATGCGCAGTTCCGGTGCAGTAACCCCGGTAATAGTGACGTTGTTGAACTTGCCGAGTAGGTATGAGAGTGAGCGAGCTGCCCGGTAGTACCGCATGTCCCCCACGATGACCACGTGAATGTCGTCCAGTCGTCCCAGCTCGCGCTCGATGGTATACAAGTCCAATAGTGCTTGCGTGGGATGCTGGCCCGCACCGTCTCCCGCGTTGATGACCGGTACGTCCGAGACCGCTGCAGCTCTTTCCGCTGCTCCCGTCTCCGGATGACGAATCACGATGGCGTCCGCATAGTGATTCATGACCCGTATGGTGTCTTCAAGAGTCTCACCTTTGACGGAAGATGATACTTCGTTGGCGTTTTCCGCAGTGATGACCTGCCCTCCGAGACGCATCATGGCTGACTCGAAAGAAAATCTCGTGCGCGTACTCGGTTCATAAAAAAGAGAGGCAAGAATCTTGCCGTGCAGTGAGTCGTTGCGTTGATTTTCGAGCTTCGTCGCCAAATCAAAAACGCTTCGCAGCAAGTCCCTATCAAACTGCTGCGTCTCAAGAAGATGGTGCATAGCTTAGCGCGTCTTTACCAGTGCAGGTGCCGACGCTTCTGACTCTTGAAGCCATCGATACAGGAGCGGACTTACCACTGCGGCGAAGAAGACTGCGCCGAGAAGATGGAGTGCTGTGAAAGGCACCTGCCCCGCGAGCGCTGCCGAAAACGACTGCCCATATGCCAAAGGTCCGACTGTAAGGCCCGTGACGAGATCATAGAAAAGCACCGCCACAATGCTATAGATCACAAAGTTGCCGCGGCTTGGCTTTTTATTTTCAAAATAAAAGTACGCTCCTACGGCTAGGGAACCATACGCGAGCGCTGTGACCAATGTCCAGATCCCGATACCTGCCGTAAGTGCATCGTAGAGCACGATGGAGAAGACAGCGAACGCGACACCTTCGAGCACACCATAGCGCTTCGTGAGCGGCATCACCGCAGAGAGAAGCGGCTCGACATTGGGCGCACGAAACGGGAGGAGACGCACCAAAAGCACGCCAAGAAAGACGATTGCGTACTTGAGCCATGCGCCTGTGGTCATAGGGATTTAGAGTATACCCCGTGAGATAAACGGTTCAAGCGAAGATATATGTGCATAGGCGCCTTTTCTAATTCGGTATCGAGAATTCATCGGATGAGACTATCTCATGGGGTATACCCCCGCCACCTCTGAAATTGAAGTGGACAAGTTACCTGTCTCGCACAGAAAGGATTCCCCTGTTTCCCCTCAGCCAGCCGATGAGTGCCGAAAGCATGCCTTCCTTTGGTTCTTGGGCCACATCGGGGGTTTCGTTTTTTTCGATTACCAGAGAGGCGCGACTCGCGGTGAGCACCCCTGAGCGCGAATCGAGTACTCCTTGTACCCTGGCGGAGTCGCCAATTTCCACATCTGCTATCTCAGCATGATTGCCGTTGCGACTCATGAGCGCGCTCGATGGTACACGCACCGTGACATCGCTGTTTGCGCCAGCAAGTACAAATAGGGAGTTCTCCACATCAATACTCTTCACTGTCCCATTCACTGCGACTGACTCTTGGACGAGCTCTGTATCTTTGACCACCGTCGCAAGGACGGTCGGCCTCGCGAGCGAACCGCTAAGCTCGCCCGAAAATGAAATCGAGTGCCCCGGGCGGATAGCGGCAAGAGCTTGAGCGCTGCTCAACTCCGGCACAAATCGGGTCGAGCCGGACGTCTGCACGGCAAAAGAGAGCTTGGCCGCGCCCCAGCCTGTCTCTGCGACAATCGTAGACCCGTAAACCGAAACCACTCGCGCGCCTTTCACGATTATCTGGCCTGAGGGAGCAATGGAGAGCGACGAGCCCGCCTCATCAGCGTGCACGGCGACCGTGCCCCACGCGAAAACGAGGCAAAAAGCCAAAAAAACGAGGACGAGGAGTAAGATAATTTTAAACTTCTT
>VMEY01000082.1 GCA_007375785.1 Parcubacteria group bacterium Athens0416_74
ACGGACCACTCGATGTCGAGCTCGATCTCCTGCCGGATATGGGATATGAAAAGGTCAACGCGGCGCTTCAATCGCTCTTCAAGGAACATCACTCGAAGAAAATAAAGAATGCGCTCGATGCACTCGTCGCCCCCGCGCTCTGCCCTGTCGTGCTTCAGCTCGCGGAGATTGATGCTGACACACCGTGCAACAGCGTGAAGCGTGAGCAAAGAATTCGCCTCATGAAAACACTCAAGCACATGCGCATGGGTGTGAAAGACCTTCTCGGTATGGATAAAGCGGTCATCACCGCGGGCGGTGTCGATCTTACGGAAGTCGATTTCAAGACGATGCGCTCACGCAAATGTGACAATCTCTACCTCGTGGGCGATGTTCTCAACATCGAGAGACCCTCGGGTGGCTACAGCTTGCAGTTGTGCTGGACGACGGGCTTCGTCGCAGGCTCATCGGCCTCACCCACAGAACACTAGGAAATGGGTATTTCGGTGAATATGTTGTCACTGCCACTCTCAAGTGACGCGTAGTCACCCCATCTCACCCACGTGGGCTTGATCCACATCATGACAATCTCCGACGGGTCGAGCTTCATCAGCGGCGCGTAGTATGCGCTGTTTGAGGTAAGTACTTTCATGAGCTCGGTGATATGCTCTTTCTTTTCATCCGCGTGGGTGAGTTCTGAAGCCACGCCCTCCATCTGAATCGTCTGCGGGATTTCTCGTGCTCCGATAGTAAAGGCAACAGCGGGATTCGAGCGCATTGCCGCAAACTTTCTGCTCGCGAAGAGTGTGAGGAAATAGATATTGAAATGCTCATCGGAAACATAGTGCACGATACTCGCGTGCGGCTTTCCGTCGGTCCCTACTGTCGCGAGCATCCCGACACTGTGCGCTTTCAGAAAGGCTTGTGCTTCGGCTTTCTTGTCTGAAGTCATGTGTGCATGCTATCACGCTCGATACGACCATCCTCAATAGAGGGGCGCAGTCGTGTCATTTGCCCCCTTTACGAGCTGTCTCTCGATTCTTTCAAGTCGTACTACGATATCGTCGAGCACATCTTTCTCAGAACGCACTTCTCGCTCCGCTTTCTCGACGAGCTTTTTCTCGTGGCGATACCCGGAGAGGATAATGCTGTCTCCGATGAAAAACGATACCAGAAGCCCACTCACCAAGAGGACGCCGATACCGAGGAGGAATGAGATAGGGCCGTCGAGCGCCGGGAATGTTTCCGCCATTTCCCACACCCCCTTCCACACCAGCACGATTCCCACTGCCCCGACGAGCGCATAGAGAATCGGCCTGCGACTCAGCGCGAAGCGCGTGCCGTCTTCCAGCTTATCGAAGTACCGGACAATCCCGTGGAAGGCACTCATATCATTCGCTGGTCGCACCGTCGAAGTGCTCCTCTTGTGCCTCTGCATCCGCTTTTGTGGTATGCACCGTGCCGTCCTTGTGATTTGGCGGAGAATACACCGTGTAGAGCTTCATCGACTCCGTCGCGGACGTGTTGACGATATTGTGCTCCGCGCCTGAGGGCACCACGATTGCGTAGCCATCAGAGAGCGTATGCTCCACGCCGTCGAGGATTGCTTTTCCCTCGCCTGCCTCACAGCGAATAAACTGGTCGAGATTGTGAATCTCTTTGCCTATCTCCTCTCCCGGCTTGAGACTCATGAGGACGAGCTGCGAGTTGTGTGCTGTATAGAGCACTTTGCGGAAGAGTTGATTCTCCAACGTCACTTTCTCAATGTTTTCTATGTATCCTTTCATATACGACTAGTATTTAGCGGTTTGATTCTTCAAACTCTCCGACCCCGTCTACCTTACCGATTTTATGTGCGGCCATCGCACGCACAGTCTTGATACTCAAATACAATGCCGTCATGAGAAGCACAGACATACACTCCATGAAAGCGAAGAATGGGTAGCCGCTCGCACCGAATGCGGCGAGCGCGATGAGCTGGGTGAATACGACGCCCACACCGGCGACAAGCGCATTCAAAGCCAGTACGGCCTTGCCGTGCGGATTCGTGAGACCCGCGAGGACGAGAAGGACTACTATCGAGGGCGCTCCGATAAGTGCACCCATCCTGAGTTCCCCGCTGAACGGTATGGCGATTCCCGTCATGATGGCGACCGCTACAAAAAGCATACGCACCGCATCACCATAGTAGTGATTCAAAGTGCCAAACGGAGACCTGAATGGATCTCCTTCCGGATAGGGCTGCCACGTCATGCACAAATTGTACCAGATGCCGTGCGGTGCGATACATGGCGTGAGGCACGAATGAGGCTCATCTTCTTGGGCCGTGCCCATCGCTTTATCTCCGCCTCCCGTCTGAGAGCGACGCTTCTGTCTTTCGCCGACTCCGTATAAAGAATCTTTTTTGCCTTCTTTGCCGCGCGACATCGGTCGTGATGCCCGTGTAGATACTCTTATCTGCGCACTCGAGAAGATACACGTAGTACATGGCCCAAAAGCGAGAAGCGCCTATCGGCGCTTCTTTTTCGCTGCAAGCATCTCACGCTTAGCCGTAAGTCGTTTCGCCGTCTTGTGCGAGCGCGACTTGGTCTTTTGCGGTCTGCCTATCTTTACTCGTTTTGACATGGCCGCAGTATACATCATCAAACTCGAAGCGCGCGACCATCGCACCACATTACGTGAAAATATCTTCGTTTCTGCTACACTGTCGCCACACCATTGCGGGATCGTCTAATGGTAGGACTACTGCCTCTGGAGCAGTGTATCTTGGTTCGAATCCAAGTCCCGCAGCTAGAATACGCCAAGGCCCGCGGCGCTTTGTGAAATCACATAATCCCGCCACATTGCACTCGTGAGCAGCAAGAGTGCGATAAAAAAGAATATCGTGAAGAACGTGTATTTTTTCTGCGACATGCCCGCCAGTATCACCCATCGGGCCTAAGCATCTCTGTGGATTACTTCAGGATGCACGTCGTCCTGTCGCGCTCCAAATAGACCGGCACCTCCTCTATCGCCGTGACGCCGCCTCTCCCAAACGCGACACGGAGCATAAGCCCGGTACGCACATCGTCGTTCCAGTACTGGTCGAAAACAAAATTGCCGAGCGAGTAGTAGATGTGCTTCCCGTTGTACTCTTCATGTTCTTGCACGACATGCGGATGTGAACCGATCACTATCGCCGCACCGGCGTCGACAAATTGGCGCGCGAGCACCTTCATGCGCTCAGTCGCGGGTACGTACTCCTCACCCCAATGCGTATACACGACCACCACGTGTCCGCTCTCCGCTTCTTTGCGTACCTGCGCGACCGTGTGGTCGGTCTTGTCGCTCGTCCAATCGCTCCAGTTTACAAAAGATATGGGCACGCCGCGGATATTGAGTCGTGCGACGCGGTCTTCTTCCACGGAATCCGGGTCTCCAAAATATTCCACACCCGCTTCGGCTAGGTATCGCTTGGTCTGCAGAAGGCCATCGCGACTGAAATTCATGATGTGGTTATTCCCAAGGTTTACGAGTCTGATGTTGTGGCGCGCAAGAAGCGTCGCTGTAGACGTGGGAAATGTAAACGTAAAGTTATACATATCGCCCGGGGTGCTGCCCACGCTTGTCGATGGGTTGTCGGTGATGGGGCCCTCAAGATTCGCTACCACGAGGTCCGGAGTCTTGAGTGCATCTCCGAGGCACGAAAACACGTGGTCGTCACCGTGTTTTTTCATGGCCTCGCGAATCGTGCGGTCAAACATCATGTCCCCGCCAAAAAGGACCGTCGCCTCCGGCCTATATATCGAAGAGGGTGTCGGCATCCGGTAGCGCATCTCCTCCCCAAAGCTCGGGAGCACCGAGGCAAAAAAGGCAACGACCGCCGCGATAATTCCCGCAATCCATTCCATGCCAGTACTGTCTCGCATGCGCTCGAAAATGGCAACTACGTCTGGCACCGCGACCACATGACACTCTACTATCTAAAGACTACAATGCCTTCCATGAGCGAACGTATACGGCATCCACAAAGAGCCAACGACGACTTCGAACAGGCCGAGCGCACATTCCTCGACGGTATCGACAGGCTTCAACGCAGCAGCGCAAAAGAGCTCGCTACCAAGTGGGATGCGGAGTATGAGCGGCTGCTCGACTCACGGGCGGGTAAGGATGCTTTTAAAGACCTGTTCTCACGGTTTACGGAGTTCACTGATAAGCGGGAGAAAGCTCTTCTGTCGATAGAAGTGCCTGATGGTCTCGATGAAAGCGTGCTCGCCGAGATCAAGGAGTTCGATCGTAACGTCATTCTCTCTTTTAGAAATGCCAGCCTATTCCAAGGCAATGGTGCGACAGCTGAAGTGTATGAAGTTTCCGGTCACCCGCATATGTGCGTAAAATTCATCACCAATCAGGCAAAGTACAACGAAAACAATCACCTTCGAACAGAGTTCGCACTGCTCAGTGCAGCAAGCGGATTGAGAGCCGGGCGAGTCCGGACCCCAGTCCCCTACTTCTTGCGGATACACCCGAAAGAGGGTCACTCTTTCGGCATGGAGAAAGTCGAGGGGAGGAGTTTGTCGCAAATTCTCGAGCGACCTGAGGACAGCCTCGACCTTATTCGCATCGCAAAGGGACTAGACCGTGAGCAGGTAATGGCCGAGCTGAATCAGTTTGTCCTCAAGATGCACGAAGCGGGTATTACTCACAACGATCTTCGACGACGTAACATCATGCTC
>VMEY01000083.1 GCA_007375785.1 Parcubacteria group bacterium Athens0416_74
CGCGCCGCCGCCGCCGGTCTTGGTGAGCGTGATAGTGAAGACTTCCGGAGATAGTTTCGACACTATCGCATACGCACCAAGCGCGCACATGGATGCGATTATGCCAACCCCGATGCGCACATATAAATGGTGTATGTACATGCAATTAATCTGACAGTGATTCCAAAAGGGAAAGGGCCTCAGCATAGTCAGGCTTGAGTTCAAGTGCTTTTTCGAGTGCGATTCGGGCGTCTACTTTCCTGCCAAAAGATGCATGGAGGACGGCCTCCTGATACAGAATGTCAGGGCGCATGGGCGCGAGCATTTTTGCCCGCTGCAAGTCGGCGTATGCATCCGCAGCCGCATTCGGATAGTCGCTTGAAATAAGCGCGATTAACAGAGACCCCCGATACAGCCACACCTGGTAGTTACCGGGGTCCGAATCGATGGCGGTTCCCGCATGCGCAAGAGCACGATCAGTAGAAATGCGAAAATTATATCTGTCGGCACGTTCGCCCGCGATGCGAGCTCTTTCAACGAAAGCGCCAGATGCCTCGAGCGCATAGGGAGATGTCCTCCATATTTTCACCAATTGATCATAGAGTTCCAACTTCGAAGCAAGAGCATCCTCGGTATTAGGAAGAGCGAGAATTCGTGCATGATATACCGATGCTCGAATCGGGCGCAGCGAGATTTGCACGAGCCATAGTGCGAGACACAAAGCAATTATCGCAAGAAGTCCCGCGACAATTCGCGAACCACCGAAAGAAAAGTCGAATTTTACGATATTACCGCGATGTTCAAACGCACGCGCCACCATGCCAAGAGCCATGCCGCCGGCAAGAAAGAGCGGCGTTTCGATGCGATCCGTAAACGATACCCCAAAGGCAAAGGATGCGAGCGCCACAGCAGGCAGCGCAGGCAACCGCGACCCGACGATATCGGCGCCTCGTGTGTCTGTACCCCAGAACTGAGAAACGTTGAGCTCTGCTGTACGATACCTCTCCCACGCTCTATTAAATGTATTCGGACCATTCCCCAGAAATGCGCTACGCGCGTCCTGAAAATACTGCGCGCCTACAATACTCGCCGTCACAGAGAGAGATGGTCGCACATCCGGCGAGGCGGACACATACCTCCCTTCCATCCCGGCGAGAAGAGAGGCTCCGATGGCGCATGCGACGAGAACCGTGACCCACGAGACGTACAGGCTTTTCCCGTGGAAGAGTGCAAATCCAAAAACTAGAAGGAGAATCACGGCCGCGATACTGCCGCCGCTCGTATCGAATAAGAGCACCGACAGCACACCGAGGAATACCGTGCTCAGGCCATATGCGAATCGCGCTCGACCCATAGCAATATCGGTGCCTATGGCAGAGACTATCAATGCGCCTAGGACGATGAGCGACACGGTATGTAGTGAAGCAATATCTCCCCAACCGGATGTAAAGACTTGCCAGAGAGTCACGGCCCCGCCAATCGCCGATGAGACAATAAACACATCGAGTATTCGGAGCGCCTGGCGACCGGAAACACCTGCCCCAAACACAATCGAAACCGCAAAGACGGCCAAGGAGCCCAGCGTGCCGAGCTCGAGTGACGTACCAAATATCATAGTTGAGAACGATTGGTGACCCACAATCGAGATGCATGAACTGAGAAAGAGCGGGAGCCCGACTACTACGAGGATATTTTTGGGGAACTCGATGCTCGTTCGTCCCATAAGAAGCGCGAGCGCACTGACGGCCAGAGCAATTCCCAGTGCAAGCGGCACCATCCACCCTCCGGCAGAGCCGATACCAATTCCATTGAGAACCGCAAAAATGAGCGGCAACGCCATAATGAGGACTCCGTATACAACAGCCGCGCCAGAAAGAGAGAGACGCCACATACGCTATGTTTGGCAGTGTACCACCGCACAATTCGTATCGCGGCTGTGCATGTTTGCCTATCGCGATATACTTGACACATGTCTGGCGTGACGACTCTGAGCATTCTCTGTGGATGTATCATCGGACTCTTGAGTGCGTATCTCGTGCTATCCCCGTTCATGACAACGGTGGGAACGGTGGGCACTCTTCCGATGGACGCCACTTCAATAGTCACACTTCGCGGCTTGGTGGAAAGCGTTGACGTCACAGAACGGGAGATTACCATCATTGTCATGTATCCCGGATTTCCGGGAGCGCGAGCGCCATTTAGAATTCCCTTTGATGCCGTAAGAAATTTCGCAAATGTCAGCATCCCAGCAAGCGCCGGCAAGCAGAATGATGCTCCGTCACCCCGATACGATATCAGCAAGACAGAGAAGGGACAGCTTGCTGAGATTCGACTCCGACGAACTCCCGGCCCATTCAGAGTGATCTCGCTCGTCGTCAATAAACCTCTCCTCGAAAACTTATGAAGATTCTAAGAATCACCGGTGTAATCGCGATTGCCGCAATCCTCTCAGGGCTTGCCTTCACGACATTCAGCTATCGTTATGCATACAAAACCTTACAAAGCTCGTACACAAAGCTCATGGCGCAGTATGAGACAGAACGCAATCGTCTATCACAGCGGTCGACACTCTGGCACGCTGAGGTCGTCAGCGTGGATGTTCCGAGAAACCAACTCACGATTATTCTTAGGAACCAGATATTGGCTGGTCAAGAAAATGCGACTCTCACCCTCGAGGTAAGCGAGGCTACACTATTCGTCAGACAAAGTCTCACCTCCTCGAATGGGGTATATGTGGGCTTTTCCGAGACCGCCTCAGGCTCGCTCTCTGATCTGTCGCCAGGTATGCTCATTGCCGTTGATCTCTCTCGTAAGTGGCGCGCAGAGCGTGCCACTGCCGATGTAATTCTGTTTGGTGGAGCTATGTGACAAACGTCGCAATCACGGCACGCTCATGTCGCATCGCCGTGTGGTGACATTATGCTAGGATTCGCGCCATGCAGGGTGATGTAGAGATTTCACAGGCAGCGGCCGATGCTCGCGCGAAATGGGCGCATATCGGCGTAGAGGTCGAGGGGCAACGGATGACGCCAGAGATGCTCGCAATTTCATTAAAAAAGGCTTCGACATATGTGCAATCCCTACGAGGACGCTATGCACCGAGCTCGTTTTCACCAAACGACACGTCGCTTACCATATTTCCCCGAGCAGAATCATGGCAGTGGGACTCGATAGAGAGGGCACTGGCCAATCATGAGGGTCGTTGCCTGATGGTTCGCCTACCACTTTTTTGGCAAGTCGAAATTCCTC
>VMEY01000019.1 GCA_007375785.1 Parcubacteria group bacterium Athens0416_74
AATGCCGGGTCATTCTTTTTTAACTGTGCAGGAATTCCATTACATCCCCATCTTGCACGACGTAGTCCTTCCCTTCCGTGCGTAATGTCGCCTTTTCCCTTGCTTTAGACCACGAGCCGGCTTCGAGCAATTTATCCCAGTGGACAACTTCAGCGCGGATAAATTTGTCTTTGAAGTCAGTGTGAATCGCAGCTCCCGCTTCCGGCGCTGTAGAACCGCGCTTGATGGTCCATGCCCGCGTCTCTTTCTCTCCCGTCGTAAAAAAAGAAATGAGGTCGAGCAGCGAATACCCCGCTTTGATGAGCGTATCGATACCATCGTCGGCGACTCCGAGCTCCCTGCGGAAATCCGCGCGCTCATCGTCATGTACATCCGAGAGCTCGCGCTCTACCCCCGCATCCACAAAGACGTACTGCGAGCCCGTGCGTTCAAGAAAGCCCTGGAGCTCGCGCCACCTCTCTCCATTTTCTGCATCCACGTTCACGCAGCCGCTCTTGCGATTCAGCACGTACAGAATCGGTTTCATGGTGAGGAATTGAAATGTCTTGGCGATTTTCATTTCCTTTTCATCGAGAGACACGGTACGCGCCGCCTTACCCTGCGTAAGCGCGGGTACGAGCTTTCGTAGTACGTCTCGCTCTGCGACAAGATCTTTGTCTCCGTTTCTCGAATCGCGCTCGAGTCTTTCGAGACGCTTCTGTGCCGACTGGAGGTCTGCGAGCGTAAGTTCCATGTCGATGACTTCAATATCCTGCATAGGTTCTACTCTCCCTGCGACGTGCAGCACGTCCTCGTCGTCAAACATGCGCACGACTTCGGCGATGGCATCTACCTCGCGTATGTGCGTCAAGAATTGATTACCCAGCCCTTCGCCTTCGGATGCACCTTTTACAAGCCCGGCAATATCAACAAACTCTACGGCCGCAGGAACTATCTTTTGTGTGTTCGACATTTTACTGAGCGCATCGAGTCGATGGTCCGGGACCGCGACGACGCCGACCGACGGATCGATGGTGCAAAAAGGATAATTTTCCGCCGGTACTCCCTTTTTCGTAAGCGCATTAAAAAGCGTGGATTTTCCCACGTTTGGAAGACCGACGATGCCCACTGCGAGTGCCATAGATTGAGGCAAAGTACCACACAAGTGCGGCTTTGACTAGATTATGGGCCACATTTCCGCGCTCTATTTTGCGAGCGCGCCGAGGCGGGTTACCTTTTTGAGCCACTTGGCCTTGCGGGGCTCGGGTACGTTTTCAGAGGGACCAAGCCAGAGCGTACGCGTCTTAAATCCTGCAAACCAGAGTATCCCCCACTTCAGCTGCGCGTTGACATTGCCCGGTAAAAACCTGACGAGAATTGGCTGCGTACCACTCGTCACGATAATGCGTGCTGTCTTCCCCTTCATAAGCCTGTGCCAGAAGATGGTGCGCTTGCCCGATTGCATCTTTATGTAGCGAAATGCCGAGCCCGGGAGCCAGCTACGGTCGAAGAGTCCTTTGAGCAGGGCCGGCATGCCAACCCACCAGATAGGATGCACGATTACAAAGTGGTCACACGCGATGACCGCTTCTTGAAATCGCTTGAGGTCCGGCTCGAGCTCTTGCATCGCGCGATATCCCTTATGCAATATCGGGTCAAATTGCATCGTTCCTATATCAAAGCGAGTCACCTGGTGTCCCGCTTCGAGTGCTGCTTTCTCGTACGCTGCGGCAAGCTCGTTGTTGAGTCCCACAGAGTCAGGGTGACCCAAGAGTAATACAATCTTTTTTGGAATCATGGCGAGATTCTAACACACGCCACTAGTCGCAACCCAAATCATCTTCGGGCGCGGCTGGCCGCCCGAGGCCGTCGACTGCAGGCGGGACTTCGTGAACTATCTTTTCACCGTTGACTATCTCCTCTTCGATGTGCCCTTCTACCCCCCTGTCCTCTTGGTCGTGCCCGAGATTCTTCTTCATACATCCATTATGCCTCGCGGGGCCTGCAAGACAAGTCAATGTTTTCCGGAGAGGGCCACGATAGCTGCGGGCTCATCGTTCGACTGTACTTTATTGCGGCGCCGGAAATCACATCGCTCGCACACGTGAACAATCACATATTTTGGTGTTGTACCTTCGAGCACCGTGGGCTTCATCATGCCACCGCACGCGGCAGCTCTATCTCCCGGATCCACATCTACATGTTTGCTCCACAGACACACGGGACAATGGTTTGTGTACCCATCGCCTTGCACATGTTTCCCGCAGTGCTCGCACACGAAGTCTTCTTTGTTGCGCTTAAATCCCATGCGCCTACTTTACCAGTATCGTGGTCGTCTGTCGTACGTCCGCGCCACTCATCGCCTTACACTCCAGAGTAAATTTGTATGAGCCTGCACTTCCGAGGCGAATCGTTTTTGAGCCTTCGTTTGCCTCCGCGAGCACGGCGCTTGTGCTCGACGCTACCAAGACGCGGCATGTCGGCACAGAGCGCATGCCCACGCTGGACCAAGAAACGACAATTGGATTACCCTGCAATGGCTCGCGCGGCTGGATGATGAGCGAAGCCACAGGCGGTACCTGCGCAGGCACGGGCTGTCCTGTACCGACGGAGGTCCCACCAGTCTGTCCGCTGCCACCCGTGGAGACCTGACCACCGGTAGAAACTTGGCCTCCGGTCGATACTTGCCCGCCCGTCGACACCGGAGCTCCGGTCGACACCGGTCCACCAGTCGATACCGGCATGCCGGTAGACACCGGACCTCCTGTCGACTGACCCTGCCAGTTTTGGAGATAGCAGTACCTATCATCACAGGTGATGCTCTGGTCCTGTATCTCTCCGAATGGATTTACCTGCGAAAACGGACTCTGTCCAAAAGACTGCAGGCTTGCAGCCGAGCCGAACGGCATTGTGGAGCTCCCGAACATACGTGGAGACTGATGTATATCCGTCATTCGAATTGGTAATTTGGCAGCGTCCGCTAAACCACTTAGACGCCGCACCTTCATAACTACCGCACGAGCGCACGTGCTCGGAAAAGATAGTCTCAAACACCTTCTCCTGACACTGCGGGTCTCTGAGGAATGCTTCGGGCGAATAGGCCCGGCCACAGGAGCGCATTGTCCACGACGGGACGTTGGCGCCCATGACTTGATACTTACCGTACGCGCGGTCCCCTCTGCGAGTTATCGGGCCGCGCAAATAGTGATTACCCTGACAACTACCACTCTCGATACTTGCAATCGCACATTTCGCCTTCACGATATCGGACACGGCGCCATCGGCGAATGTTGAGGCTGCATTCGGCGCTTGCTGCGCAGGTGCCTGCTGCTGCGGGACGCTTTGCTGAACGGCCCGCAAGACCGCCTGCTGTTGCGCAGCTGTTATCATCGGGTTCAGATTCAATCGTGCTGCGCTCGCCGAGATTGCTCCGGGATTATTTTGTGCAATCGCCTGTATGTAATCGACTGCAGCAGCCGGGTCGCTCTGTATGATTCGTTCCGCCTCTTGAGCCGTGACGCCCGTCTGAACGAACGCGTTGATGAGAGACTGGTTGCCGGAAACCGCACCGCGTAGTTCCGGCGGCAGGTCGGGCGACTCCGCAAGTCTTTCGAGCGCCGCTTGAGCACCGTTCAGATCTCCCTTCGAGACCGCGTCTATCGCTGCGGCGATGTTTTCTGCGTCGCATCGAGATTTCGCCGGATACTGTTTCTGAACAAGACCGGTCACCTTTACTGTCACTGTGGGCGGCGTGAGACCCTTACCGCAGCCTCTCTTATCCTTGACAGCATCCTCCGCATTTGGATCCTTTTCGGTTCTCGTGCACGCATTTATCCCCCGTATGTCCGTTTTGATTCCTAGAGCCCCTACTTCGAGCGTGACGGTCTCATGGAAGCAGGCGCTCGGACAGGCGACTTTTGAATCGAGGTAAGCCTTAACTTCTTCTGCCCCGCTCGCAAAGGAGAATGACTTCTCCCCCGTAGGGTTCCCCGCCGAGGCGGCGGTGCAACCTTTATTACTCACGAGCGGCACAAATGCTGCGCTCGCCGACGACGGAATAAGAAAAGAGAGTGCGACGACAAAAAACGCTGCGTAACGCATTGCGCTCATTGTACCGCCTGAATGCGGCGTATAAATTTCACGTGTTGAAAACCTCTCGTTCGGCTCGAGTGTTACAAAAGAATGACCACGCGGCTACCCGAGCATTCGAGTACGCCACTTTCAACGTCGAACTTCTTCGTGTCTTGCACCGTCTTGACCGTGATGAAACCTTTTTTGAGCGTCGTAACGAGCGGCTCATGCGAAGGGAGTATCGTAAACTCTCCCGCATCTCCGGGAATCGTTGCGGAAATCGCCGCACCATCGAAGATGGTCTCACCTACTGAGGCGATTACCAGGTGAAATGTGTTGGAGTGCTCTGCCATAGCGCCTTAGGAGGCTGCTACAACTTCGTCGATGCCACCCTTCATATAGAAGGACTGCTCGCCGAGAGCGTCGTGCTTGCCGTCGAGAATCTCACCGAAGCTGCGTACCGTGTCTGCGAGAGAGACGTACTTGCCTTTTGCTCCCGTGAAGGCCTCCGCGACGGAAAACGGCTGCGAGAGGTAGCGCTGGATTTTGCGGGCGCGGTACACAAGGCGCTTGTCGTCTTCGGAGAGCTCTTCGATACCGAGAATCGCGATGATGTCCTGAAGATCCTTGTAGCGCTGGAGAACGCGACGCGTCTCGTTGGCGACGCGGTAGTGCTCTTCGCCGACGATTTCCGGTGCTAGAGCGGTCGAGCCTGATTCGAGCGGGTCGATGGCCGGATAGATACCGAGAGACGCGAGCTGACGTGAGAGCACGACGGTGGAGTCGAGGTGCGCGAATGTGGTGGCTGGCGCCGGATCCGTGATGTCGTCGGCCGGCACGTAGATGGCCTGCACCGATGTAATAGAGCCTTCGGTCGTCGATGTGATGCGCTCTTGCAGATTTCCCATTTCGCCCGCAAGTGTCGGCTGGTAGCCCACGGCTGACGGCACGCGACCGAGCAGTGAGGACACCTCAGAGCCTGCCTGCACAAAGCGGAAGACGTTGTCCATGAAAAAGAGTACGTCTTTGCCTCCCTCATCGCGGAATGCTTCGGCCATCGTGAGGCCGGAGAGCGCGACACGTGCACGGGCACCCGGGACTTCATTCATCTGACCGAAGACGAGCGCTGTCTTGTCGAGCACGCCCGAGTCTTTCATTTCATGGTAGAGGTCGTTGCCTTCACGAACGCGTTCGCCAACTCCGGCAAACACCGAGTAGCCGCCGTGCTCCGACGCGACGTTGTGAATGAGTTCCTGAATGAGAACGGTCTTACCGACACCTGCGCCGCCGAAGAGACCGACTTTCCCACCCTTGATAAAGGGGGCAAGAAGGTCGATTGCTTTGATACCCGTCTCGAAAAGCTCGGCTTTAGTGGACTGACGGACGAAGGCGGGAGGATTCTGATGAATAGCGAGGCGCTTTGCGTCTTTGCCCGCAGCTTCCTTGCCGTCTATCGGATCGCCGACGACATTGAACATTCGGCCGAGCGAGGCCTCCCCCACCGGTACGGAGATCGGAGCGCCCGTGTCCACAACTTCGGTGTCGCGAGCAAGCCCGGAGGTGTCATGCATAGCGATGCACCTTACGCGATTGAGACCGAGGTGCTGCGCGACCTCAAGGACGATCCGCCGGCTGGCGGATCCCCCCTTGTGCTTCACTTCAAGCGCGTTTTGGATAGCGGGAAGCTTGTCGTCAAAGCGCACGTCGACGACCGGACCGATAATCTGTGTGATGGTTCCTTTTGACATATATTGTATCTAGAAGTTGAGAGGATTATACCCATTTTTCTTAAAATTACTACACGCAACCATGAGCGGCTCGGGGAGATTGTCCCAATCGCGCCACTCCACCTTTTGCGCTTTGTCGGGCTCCCTATTTTCGCCCTCACCGCTTTTCCAATCGGCTCGCATATGCAGCGTAACGTAATGCGTATGTTCTTCGGGATAGATATCGTTGGTAGCGGTCATAAATCGTATATTTTGTATTTCCACACCAGTCTCTTCGAGAGCTTCTCTTGCTGCACACTCTTCCCACGACTCATTCATTTCCAGATGTCCACCGGGCGGCGCCCATGAGCCGGCAGCGTGCTTGTTTTGGTCGTGACGCTGACAAAACAACACTTTCCCGTCCTTAACAATGTAGACGCCAAGCCCCACTTTCGGTCTTTGCACTTCGCTCATACGAATTCTTTCAGCAATATCTCGCGTGCTTTCTGCATCGCACGCGCACGGTGGCTCAGCAGCAACTTTTCTTCACGCGCGTTCTCCCCTCCTGTTTTGCCGGAATTCTCGTAATCAAATATAGGGTCATAACCGAATCCGTTTTCGCCGCGAATTTCACGCGTGATGGAACCCTCGACCACGCCCTCGCATGTCCTCACGGTATCGGTGCCAGGATCATATACCGCGACGACGGAGCGGAATCTCGCGCCTCGCTCAGAATCCGGTACGTCCCTCAACATCTCGAGGAGCTTTGTCATCTTTTCTTGATACGTCCCTGAGAGAAAGTAGGCCGTCTGCACACCGGGCTCGCCACCAAGCGCATCTATCTCGAGTCCCGAATCATCTGCCAGCGCAAGAATGCCCGTCTTCTTCCCGTACGCAGTAGCTTTGAGAATCGCGTTTTCCTCGTACGTATGGCCCGTCTCTTCTACTTCCTCGACACCGGGCATATCGAGAAGCGACACTATCGTAAATGGCGTCCCCTCAAGGGGCATGGCCATCTCGGGTATTTTTCCAATATTCTTGGTCGCTATCAGAAGCTCGCGCATACGAGCTTATTTCATCGATTCGATGCCGGAGGTGATTTCGGAAACTTCTCGAGTGATGGCGGCTTGGCGGACTTTATTGAACTTGCGCGTGAATGCCTGCGCCATTTCCTTTGCCTTATCAGTTGCGCTTTTCATAGCGACCATACGTGCAGAGTGTTCCGAGGCTTTGTTTTCCATGAGCGCATGGAAGATTGCGATGTTGATGAGCTTGGGCAAGAGCACCGAGAGCACTTCATCGGCATCAGGCTCCACTGTGTACGCTGCCGGCGCCTTGGCGCGCTCGGCGGTTGGCTGGGGTGCGTATTTGCCTCGCGCAGGACGGATGCCTTCGACGATAGAGCGCATCAACTCTGCTCTTATCGGCACGATTTCGTGCACCGTCGGAATTTGCTCAAAAGACGAGACGAAATTCTGGTACGTAACGAGCACGGTCGATATTTCAGGTATACCGAGAATGTGCTTCGTAATATCAGAAACTTCACTCTCGGATATTCCGTCGCTTACATTTGTCCGCATGGTGACGCTATACCCGCGTGATTTGAAGAATTCCCCTCCCTTCTTACCGAAAGCAAATATCTGAACCTCTGCTTTCGAAAGCCCACGCTGCTTCAGTTCCTGCTCAGCCTTACGTATCACGGCGCTGTTCAAAGATCCTGCGAGTCCTTTATCGCTCGTGACGAGCACGAGTGCGGTGTGGCCCGGCCTCTTCTGCATGAGCGGGTGTCGCGACAAATCTGCAGTGCCCGACAGTCTCTCCATCACCGAGAGCGCCGCTGCAGCATAAGCACGACCGGAGAGAGCACGCTCCTGGCTCTTGCGCATTTTGACCGCCGACACTGCCTCCATGGCGCGCGTGACGGTTCCCATCTTTTTGGATGAGATTATTTTGGACTTTATGGACTTGAGGTTTGCCATAAAGTGATTGTGCTACTTAGCGAGCGAGAAGTATTCGCTGTGGGCCGAGCGGAAATTGGTCATTGCTTCTCCGAGCTCCTTCTTGGAATCATCTGAAAGCTGGCCGGATTTCTTGATGTTCTCCAGCGTGCTCGAGAAGTTGGAATCGAGGAACTCTATGAACGCCTTCTCGACAGTCGTGACCATATTGACCGGCACATCGAGGAAGAACTTGAGATTGCCCGCGTAGATAGCGGCAACCTGCTTCTCTACTGAGATAGGCTGGCCGTTCTTCTGCTTGAGTACTTCCACCATGCGGCGACCGCTCTCGATGCGATCCGCTGTCTCTTTGTCGAGATCGGATGCGAATTGCATAAATGCTTCGAGCTCGCGGAACTGCGCGAGTTCGAGCTTGATACCACCCGCTACACCCTTCATGGCTTTGCTCTGTGCGGCGGAGCCGACGCGAGAGACCGAGATACCGACATCGATAGCCGGGCGTATGCCCTTGTTGAAGAGATCGGTGATGAGGAACATCTGGCCGTCGGTGATCGAAATCACGTTGGTCGGGATGTAGCCCGACACGTCGCCTTCCTGTGTCTCGATTATCGGAAGCGCGGTGATGGAGCCGCCGCCTGCGTCATCGGAGAGGCGCGCAGCGCGCTCCAAGAGACGTGAGTGCAGGTAAAAGATGTCGCCCGGGTATGCTTCGCGACCCGGCGGGCGGCGAAGAAGCAGCGAGATTTCGCGATACGCGACCGCCTGCTTTGAGAGATCGTCGTACACGATGAGTACGTCCTTCCCCGCGTCCATGAAGTATTCACCGATGGCGACACCGGTAAATGGCGCGAGGTATTGAAGCGCGGCCGGGGCAGACGCCGGAGCGTTGACGATAATGGAGTACTCGAGAGCACCCGCATCGCGGAGCTGTTGGGTGATGCGCGCAGTCTTGGATTCCTTCTGACCGATGGCGACATAGATACAGATGGGACGGGTCGCAGCCGGCTCATTCTTCTGGTTCAGTATTGCGTCGATAGCGACGGTCGTCTTGCCGGTGCCGCGGTCGCCGATGATGAGCTCGCGCTGGCCGCGACCTATCGGAATAAGAGCATCGATAGCTTTGATACCCGTCTGGAGCGGCACAGTCACCGACTTGCGCTGAATCACGCCCTTTGCCTCGCGCTCTACAGGCATCATAGTCGGATTCTTGAAGGGGCCTTTCCCGTCGATAGGCTCACCGAGCGCATTGACCACGCGACCGAGAAGCTCGTCGCCTGACGGTACCTCGAGAATCTTGCCGGTGGATTTGACCGTCATGCCCTCGTAGACACGCTCCGTGCCGCCGAGAATCGCTGCGCGTACGCCGTCTTCTTCAAGGTTGAGCACCAGCCCAAGGAGCTCACCCTGCGACTCCATCGCGTCGGCCAACTTCTTGCCCTTGCCCTCCTCAAAAACGAGGACTTCAGACATAACCGCCTTTGAGAGACCGTCGATGGCGACGACACCATCGCCGACCGCCGTCACCTTGCCTACGTGCTGGCCATGGCTTTCAGTCGCCACATTCTCGATCTCCTTGAGAATCTTCTGAACCGTTGATGAATCCATACGTTACTAATTACTTTGTTACCTGATTATAAATGTTGAGCAGCGTGCTCTTGTAGCTGTTGTCGACGAGCATCCCTCTACCCTCGAGGCGCCAGCCGCCGATTATCGAATCGTCGACTTGCGTCTTGAGGCCGTCTGCATCTGCACCGAGCTGCGCGAGAATCTCTTTCGCCGCACTCTTTGCATGACGCTCGTCCTTTTCTCTCGCTACCGTGAGAACTACGGTGTTCCTCCCCGCTTCCCTCTCAGAAAGGCGTGCAAACGCGCGCGCCACACGAGGGAGCAGTGCGCTACGACCGTCTGCCTGAAGCTTCGCCTTGATAGCACTCACCGCGGCATGCGGCGTAGAGCCATTTGATACGAGACTCCAGAGGACCTGTGCGTACGTCTTTTCCATACTATGCTGATTTCTCTTTGAGAATCTTCTCCGCCGCGAGCATGGCCGCTCGAGCTATCTCCTTCTCGCTTTCCTGCAGAGCGAGACGCTTTGCCTCCTCGGCACGCGCTTCGGCATCCCTCATCACGCCGTGCGCTTTCTCTTCCGCGTCACGCACTATCTGAGTACCCTTCTCATCCGCGCGCGCCCTTGCCGTAGCTACAAGCTGCTCGGCATCGCGCGAGGCAGAACCGATGAGCACCTTACTTTCCTCTTCCGCGTCAGCGAGCTTTCGCGCGGCCTCTTCCGCCGTGCGTACACCCTCCGCGACTTTTTCTCGACGCTCATCAATGATGCCGAGAATTGGTTTGTAGAGAAAATACGTCAGCGCCGCGAGCAGCACACCAAAATTGACCGCCTGTATGAGAAGCAGTCTCCAATCGATACCAAATGCTGCGAAGAGTTCTGACATAATTCTTTATGTTGTTCTAATCAGTTTACGTAATTTTGGATGCAGTACGAGGAAGACGAGCGAGAGTGTGCGAATCGTATGGAAGTATACGATGAGCGCAATCGAACGAAGTCTGACGACGTAATGCGCCAAAATTACGTAAACTTTATGATGAAGCCGATGACGAGGGCAAAAATGGCAAGTGCGTCTGTAACAGCGATACCGACGAACATCATTGCCTGAATCTTACCCGATGCTTCGGGATTGCGGCCAATAGCCTCAAGTGCCTTGCCCACGAGGATACCGAGACCGATACCGGGACCCATCACGCCGAAACCGACGGCGATAGCCATACCGAGTGTTTTTGCTACTTCAATGTCCATATCAGGATTTTAGTGTTGTTTTGTCTAATAAAGAACCTCGACCGCCTGTATACTATCGCACAATTCCTGTTTTTTCTAGGCTGTGATTGTTTGCATTGACTTTGTGTGCCGCAATGATACTTTCGAGGTCGCGTAGTCTAAAGAAGGAGGGCATTGCCCATGATCATCGATATCCGGAACGGCGACATTACGGCCCGTGAAAACCCGTCTGACATCGTCATCGCGATGAACGCGCAGCTCACCGATGTCCAAGGCATCGGCAAACCGTTCATTTCGAAAATCCATCGTACACGGCCTCTGCGGCTCGGCTCGGTGCTGAGTTTCCAGTTCGACCGTGACCGCGCCCTGCACATGCTCATTTGCCACAACATCGGCAAAGGCGGCTGGAGGGACGCGCCCAATTACGTGCGATTCGGTCTCGACTATCTCTGGGACAAGCAACCCGATGTGGTCCACTCCATCGTGCGTATCGGCACCGGGCGTGTCGGCATGCGCGACGGCGCCGATCACGCGAATATTCACGCGGCGATGGCGATATCGCACCTGAAGCTCGAGCTTTTCGTCCTGCCCAGCGAGCGCGACCTCGTGGCGATGGAGAACCTGCTCGCAAGCCCGACGCTCGTACCATTCAGGTACTGGTCCGAGGATGAAGGCGAACAGCCGCTTCGCGTCGCCGCATAGACGCCATTCGCGTCGACAATCAAGGGCCCCGGCATCATGCCGGGGCTAGATTTTTTTAGCACTTTAGTGGGCTTCAGCTCCGTGAGGCTCTGTAATAGCGAGTTTGATGAAGAAAAGTGTGAGGAGTGCGAAAATTGCAGCTTGGAGAGTGCCGATAAAAATCTCGAACATCATGAGTGGCACCGGTAGCAGATACGGTGCGAAATAGGTCGCAACTGCGAGCACTACCTCGCCAGCGAGGATATTGCCAAAGAGTCGAAACGAGAGCGAAACGACGCGCACGAGCTCTCCGATGAATTCGATTATGCCCACGACAAAATCTATCGGCGAATGAAAATTGAAGAATTTCCCTCCGTACTTCACGATGCCGATAGCTACAATGCCTGTTATCTCGATTACGAAGAACGATATAAGCGCGAGCGCGAGCGGTGTGTTGAGATCCGTGTTCACGCTGCGCAACAGGGGCTCACCGTGGTAGAGAATAGACCCGATACCCGGAATGAATTCCATAAGGTTTGCGAGCCAAATGAAAAGAAAGATAGTCACTATCAGAGGAAAATACTTACGGGCCATTTCCCTGCTCTCAAGTGTCTCCGCGACGTAGTCGTATACGCCTTCTACGGCGTGCTCAAAGACAGATTGTAGACGACCCGGAATCATCTTGAGACGGCGACCTACCGTAAACGCAAGGACGAGCAGCACGACAAATACAATTGAGCTGGCGACCAGTGTGTTGGTGATTGGAAATCCGAAAAACTCTCCGAGCTTTTCGGCGGCTATCGCCACGTGTATGCCCCCCTCGTGGGCGACCTCCCCTGCCTCGGCCACGTGTTCAGCTATTTGTTCTGTCGCCATATGAGATGGCGGCATTTTAGCATAGCGCGCGCGTAAAAAAAGAGCGGACCGACGCACTCAGGCATCGGTCCGTATGTCGAG
>VMEY01000084.1 GCA_007375785.1 Parcubacteria group bacterium Athens0416_74
GTCCATCATGAGCTCGCCGATCGGCTTGGGCTCGTCGAATAAAAGGAAAACGCGGCCGAGGGGCCGCGCTGTATCACTTGAAAGACCTGAGGTCACTGGGCGAGCTGCACGAACGTCTTGTTCGACCGCGCGGGTCGAGCCGCGGGTGCTTGCGCGGCCTGCCGCTTGTAGTGCGCCAGCGCTTCACCGCAGTACAGCACACTGCACAGCATGGTGCTGAAGGCGACCCAGAATGCGAAGTTCGAGAAATACCAGAGCGATTCGCCGCTGAGGACGTCTTCCGCCGCGATTGCTGCGAAAAAGGCGAGCTGTGCGGCAAAGAGATACGCGGTCTTGTATTTCGCCGGCCTGTTGGCGTCGAGTATTTCCCCGCGCGTCCGCATGCTGGTCGTCGCTCGGGAATATTCGTCGATTTTCCATGCAAACGCGATATACCAGAGCAGGTACCAGCCGAAGCCGAAGTACAGCGGGATGACGGCGAGACACGCGTAGGAAAAGACTTTATCCATAAGCGGGTCGACACGTGCACCGAAGTCAGTCCTCCATCCGTACGCACGGGCCAGGAATCCGTCGAGTGCATCGGAGGCGACGCAGAGGGTCGCGAGAAGCAGCGCGACCGAGCGGAATAGAAAATATTCACTCGGCGGCGGCACGAGCCCGAAGTTGCCGGCGGTATACCACAGGAATATCACGACGATAGCGGGCGTCATCACGAGCCCGCGCAGAAGTGTCAGTGCGTTCGGAATCTGCTGAAGCATTGAGCCCCCCTAAGATTTTTGAGCAGGAATTGCTCCTAGAGAGTAGCCTACGGGTCGATGGGAGACGGGTCAAGTGCTCATGCGTCGAGGCTGGCGCATGTCGTATGACGTATCTTTTGGCGCGTGATTTTGCCTACGCCAGTAGTCTCGGATACATCCGGGATGGCCTGCTCCTTCTGCCACTCATACACGGCGCGCGCTGTCTGTGGGCCATAAAAGCCGGTGATGAGGTCGCTGTAGACACGCTCCCTCGTGAGAAAATATTGCAACTCGCTCACCTCTCCGTCTGTCTTGGCGTCGCTGGTCCCGGGTCTCAGGTCGTGCGCGAGGTCTACGCAGTCGGATACTTGTGAGCTCGCTTTGAAGTTGGTGATAATGCGGCGAAGATTTGTGATTATTTCCAAGAGTATCGCAATGTGTTCTTGCTGAGAGACGCCCAGGGTTTGTGCCTTGGCACTTATATCCATGAGCTCGCCGAGGCTGCACGCTTCGTTGCGCTCGACACAGGTGCTCGCAAAGGAGAGAGAGGGAACGAGGAGTGCGCCAACCGCGAAGAAGGCGAGAAGACGCTTCATGATTAGCGACTGCGGACCTTGAGCTTGGTCTGCCGTCTCTTGTTGATTTTTGGAAGACGAATCATGAGGATGCCGTGCTTCTCGCTCGCTTCCGCGAGATCCACATCGACTTCCTCGGGGAGAAGAATCGTGCGTGAAAACGCACCCCAGTAGAGCTCTTTTTGAAAATAGTCGTTGTCTTCGGCTTCTTTCTCGTCTTGTCGGGTGCCGGAGATGGTGAGCATCTCGCGGGTGAGGGAGATGTCGATAGTGGTGGGCTGCACGCCTGCCACGAGTGCTTTTATGACGATAGAATCGGGCGTCTGGTAGACATCGACGGCGAGCTCGCCTCCCGGCTCTTCCGGTGTCCATTCGCCAACCGGCGAACCCTCCCTTGTATTGATATGCGCGACTCGCTCTTCGCCCTTGCCCTCAAAGCGTGGATGCTCTGCGACGGGGTCGTCGAAGAAATCGTCGTACTCTTGTGATGAGCCTGCGAGCTTTGAGAAGAATTTCTTCATACGGTGAATAAATATATGATAACACCAATTATAACCAGCGTGGGCGTAGCCGCTTCACAAACTCCAAGATGGCGAGGAGCGCGATGACCCCAATCCACACAAAGGCAAACGTTGAACGCGGCGTGCAAAAGTGACGCGAGGACAACGCCGCCTATTGCGTATCGAATGCGCGTAGTGCGCTTCTCATAGAAAGCGAAGCCAATCATGACGCCTATCACTGCCGAAGCGAGGACATGGAGGAGGGTCGCACCGATAAAGCGAAGATTGCCCGTCATGACGGTCTGCAAGATAGAGTCACCGGAAAGCGGGGAAAGAAGGAAGAGGGTATTTTCTGCCGCAGCGAAGCCGAGGGCGACCGTCACCATGTAAATCACAGGGTCTATCGGTTCGTCGTCTTCGCGTCGGCGCAGCACCGTGAGCGAGGCAGCGATAAATTTGAACACCTCTTCGATTATGGACCAGACGGTGAAGATAATGGTGTTGACCGAAAACACACCAACAAAGAAGTACACCTCGTGGATGTATGAGGCAGCGAACTTCTGGATGGGTATCACCACCGCCACTGTCACCATGCCGGCGAGAAAGGCCAGCGCGATGAGCTTGCGCGGCTCGGGGTGTGCACTATCTTCTCGTCGCCAAAACCAGAGCCAGGCGAGTGCGGGCAAGACGCCACCTGCCATCGCTGCGAGGATAGTGAGCGTCTCAATCATCCCCGAATTATAGCGCGCTCAAAGCTAAGCCGAAGGCCATTTCGCGACCATCAAGAGGTCATTCTCTTTCTGGGGGAGTTGCTGCCAGATGGCTTCGGTGACGAAAGGCATGAATGGGTGGAGGAGCTTGAGAGAAATTATCAATATTTCAGAGAGCATACGCTGCTTCGAGGCTTTCTCAGGCCCGTCTGCGCCCTTGAGTACCGCCTTGCTCTCTTCGATTATCTGCGCGGCAAAACGGTCCCAGACGTAGTGGTATACGGCATCGGCGGCGAGGTCGAGGCGGAAATTGTCGATGTTGTCGGACACCGTCTTTGCAAGCTCCCGGGCCTCCGCGACGAGGGCCGTATCCGCCTCCGTGAGAGCGATGTTCGAGAACGTATCTCCCTCATGCTGATTTTCGAGCACGAAGCGGGTGATGTTCCAGAGCTTGTTGGCGAAGTGCTTGTAGCCGCGCACACGGTCTTCCGAGAGTTTGAGGTCGTTGCCCGGCTGAGCGCCCACGACAAGCGAGAGACGAGTCGCATCAGCGCCGTACTTCTTGATCATGTCGAGTGGGTCGATGATGTTGCCGAGCGATTTGCTCATCTTCCTCCCCTGTCCGTCGCGCACGAGACCGTGCAGGTACACCTGCTTGAAGGGGACTTCGCCCACGTGGAAGCCCGACATGAGAATCATGCGCGCGACCCAGAAGAAGATGATGTCGTAGCCGGTCTCGAGGACGGCAGTCGGGTGGTATGTCTTGAGGTCGTCCGTCGCATCGGGCCAGCCGAGTGTGGAAAAGGTCCAGAGACCGGAGGAGAACCACGTATCGAGCACATCAGAATCCTGCTCCCAACCTTCTTCGCGCGGCGCTTCGACGCCGCAATACATCTCTTCACCCTTGTACCAGACGGGGATGCGGTGACCAAACCAAATCTGCCGCGAGATATTCCAGTCGCGAAGATTGTCGATCCAATGGTAGTAGATTTTCTCGAATCGTTCGGGATTGATTTTTACACCGCCGTTTTCAACCGACGCTTTCATGAGCTTCTTGAGCGTAGTCGCTGAGCCCGACGCGATGCCCGCGATCGAGGATTTTTCTATGACGAATTCTTTGTCGACGCCGACAAACCACTGCTTCTTTATCTGCGGCTCGATGATGCCTCCGCCGCGGCTATTGGTCGCGACATTGTGTACATACTTTTCATCCACCTTGGTCACGAGCCCCTTGCTCGTCAGTTTCTCCACGATTGCAGCGCGTGCCTTTTTGATGTGCTGGCCTGCAAACTCGCCCGCGATGGGGAGGAGGATACCGCGCTCATCAATCACTTGCTCGATATCGAGATTGTGTCGCTTCGCTATCTCGAAGTCGATGTTGGAATGCGAAGGGGTAATCGTCATGACGCCCGAGCCCGTCTCCATATCTGCCGCTTCGTCTTTTATGACCGTGGCGGTGATAGGGCCGTTTATCCATTCGAGGTCTATCTGCTGGCCATGCGAATACTGCGCATAGCGCGCATCATCGGGATGCATCACGACGTACTTGTCGCCAAACTTTGTCTCAGGTCGCACGGTGCCGATGACGAAAGGGCCGTACTGGAAATAGTAAAACGGGTCGGTCTTCTCGACGTACTCTATCTCATCGTCAGAAACGGTGGTCTGCAGCTTGGGGTCCCAGTTTACGATGCGGAAGCCTCTATAGATGAGTCCCGCGTTGTACATGCGTACAA
>VMEY01000020.1 GCA_007375785.1 Parcubacteria group bacterium Athens0416_74
CGAGCTCAAGCCGGACGTCGCGCTCAATATGCTCCACGGCCCCTACGGGGAAGACGGTTGCGTACAGGGACTGCTCGAAATTTTGAACATACCCTACTCTCACTCGGGCGTACTCGCTTCGGCACTCGCGATGCATAAAGCAAGAGCACGCGACATATTCCAACGCGCAGACATCCCAGTGGCCGAAGGTCGCATGTGCTCTCGCCACGAGGTGGCGACTGGGCACCCGATGAAAGTCCCGTACGTCGTGAAGCCGGTGGCCAATGGCTCAAGTGTCGGTGTGTACATCGTGCGCACAGACTCAGATGGCCCTCTCAAGGAGCTTGCTGCAGACGACTGGGCTTTTGGTGAGGATGTACTTGTCGAAAAATATATTGCGGGCAAAGAGCTCACCTGCGCGGTGATGGGTGATCGCCCGCTCGGCGTCATAGAGATTACATCCGACCTTCCGTTTTACGACTACACAGCGAAGTACGCACCGGGAGGCTCGAAGCATCTGCTTCCCGCTCCCATATCAGCTGACGCATACGCGCGCGTGCAGGAGCTTGCACTTAAAGCCCACACGGCGCTCGGGTGCCGCGGAGTGAGCCGCAGCGATTTTCGATACGACGAAGCAACCGGCGAGCTCGTGTGTCTCGAGACCAACACACAGCCGGGCATGACGCCGACATCGCTCGTACCGGAACTCGCCGCGCACGAGGGACTCACATTCCCCCAGCTCGTCACGTGGATGATTGAGGACGCCTCTCTCGGCCGTTAGCTACTTTGTCTTTGGCCAATTCGTCGCTACATATTGGGCAGCTCCTTGGGAACCCTCGGTTCAGAGCGGGCTGCGCCCTGCTCTCCGACACGGGGAAACTACAGTTTCCCCGACCCCCTTCGACCGCCGTTGGCCTTCGGCCACTTCGTAGCCGCTTCGGGCCATACCCTGGTGAGTGGATGGTCCATGCAATCGTGAGGGCGCGCACTGCACACATACCTCCCATAGAGTACGAGTCCGTTGTTCACATATTTCCAATCCTTCTTTGGCACGAGTGCTTCAAGCTCTTTTGAAATCTTGGTGAGGTCGATATTATCGACCAAGTCGAAACGGTGCGCGAAGCGCTTCACGTGAGTATCGGTCGGTATCCCCTCCCAAGTATCGTAGAGCTCGCCGAGTACCACATTGGCTGTCTTGTACGCCACGCCGGGGAGTCGGGTCAGCTCCGCGACCGTGCGCGGCACCTTGCCGCCGAATCCGCCAGCTGGCGGATTTTTCTCGACGACCTTCGCCGCAGAAATGACGGCCTTTGCTTTGTTGCGGAAGAAAGAGAGTGAGGATATTTCTTTTGTCAGAGTCTTGAGGTTGGCTCCGGCAAAATCTTTGGGGCTTTTGTACTTCTTGAAAATCACGTCCGTCACTTTGTTGACTGCTTTGTCCGTACACTGTGCAGAGAGCATTACCGCGACGACGAGCTGGAAAGGCGTCTTGTAGTGCAGCTCTGTTTTTGGCTTGGGGTAGGCCTTTTTGAGATACGCTACGATGCGCTTTGCGCGCCCCTTCCTCTCCTCTGTTTTCATCATGGTGGCATGCTAGCACGCAGTGCCAAATGGCTATAAACTTCTTAGCAGGAGGAAGTCACCATGGACAAAGAACGAGATGTTGCATCTCCCGCGCCGAGCGGTGCAACGGTGAAAAGCTGGCGTCCTCGGAATGAACAGCGAACGATCCTTGTCGACCACACCGGCAAGCCGCCGGCACCAGATGCGGCCGACTATCTGCGCATCAACACGCACGATCACGACTGGAAGATGAAGTAGCGCCACGTAGCGCACAAAGACCCGTGCCCCAAGAGAGGGGCGCGGGTCGCACTTTTTTATGAGTCTGCTATTGAATTACTATCGGTATCGAGACCGACGCATCATTTTCCGGAAGGCCCGATGGGTTGTCGCGATTCAGTATGAGCGTCGCAGGACCCGTGTAATTGGGCACTGTAATGTCGGCCTTAAACGGTACGTCGTCTATCGTCATCCAATCACTGAGCGCCGAGGCATACGTCTGAACAAGCAGCTCGCCTCCCGCACCGCGAACTTCGATTCCGAAAGATGCCTCGAAGTACCACGGACCCGGTGCCTTGCCCGTCACCGTAAATGTCTTAGGCACCTGTGCGCCCGATTTCGGGGCGTCGATGACGACACGCGCCTTAAGCTGGTCGACAGTGGACTGCGTCGTATCCCCGCCATTTTGCTGAGGAGTCGAGGTCGCGACCGTTGGAGCCAGCACCGGCTCTCCGACAAACGCCCACACGGCCACACCTGCGATGATAAGGATGAGTAATGCGATGCCCCAAAATGCGTTGGATTTCATATGAACATTGTACGTCGTATGTACCTAAGACGAAAGGCGCGAGCACGACTTACCGAGCAAGGCTCGGTTTAGAGCTCCGAAATCGTGCGAGCCACCTTCTCCGAATCGTGGCGTGCGATATCTGCCTCCGAAAAATACCCTCCCGTAATCACCTTGTCGGCGAGCGCATTCAGTGCATCGTCGTACATGAGCGGCTGCTTTTTCTCGGCTTCGTATGCCTTCACAAGCTTCACATCCATGGGCGCCGTATTGCAGAGCACGTAGTCAAACTTCGGAAGGCCACTGTATTTGAGAAGCTCCCGCACGAAATCTGATGCGGCAAAGCCGGCCGTCTCTCCCCACTTTGTCATAAGGTTGCATACCACCACGACTTTTCCTTTTCTCGATTTGAGCGCATCAGACATGCCGTCGACAAGGAGGTTTGGCACAAGCGACGTGTACAGATCTCCGGGTCCAATCACGATAAGGTCGGCTTCGCGTATCGCTCTGTCTGTCTCCTCATAGATATGCGCCGGCGGCTCGAGGAAAACATTCTGTATCCGCAAATTGCCGTCGTGTTGAGGGATGTCGATGTTGGTCTCGCCGACAATTTTTGTCCCGTCTTCAAGCTCTGCGTGCAAGTGCGATTTATCCACCGAGACCGGGAGCACTTTGCCTTTAAGATCGAGAAGTTCGGATGCGCGCTGTATCGCAGCGATGTCACTGCCATATATAGACGAGAGTGCTGCGAGAAAAAGATTGCCGAAGCTATGCCCACTCATCGAGCCGTTTTCTTCAAAACGAAAATTAAAAAGGTCACGAAGAATCTTCTGTTGCGTTTCGTCGGAGAGTGCCACGAGACAACGGCGCACATCGCCGGGCGGCAAAATACCCATCTCGTCGCGCAAAATACCCGACGAGCCGCCCGAGTCGAACATGGTCACAACCGCCGTGATATCAAGCGGAAACTCCTTGAGACCCTGTAGGATCGTGTAGCTTCCGGAGCCTCCTCCTATGGTGACTACCTTTTTCATAATTCCGACTTAGCGTACACCAGGGTGCGTATATGCGAAAGGATTCCCCTTGCGTGAAATCAAAGCCCTGCTACGATGTTGTCACTCCCCCCATACATCAAGAGTGCGGCGAAAGTTCTGGCTTTGCGACCCGCCGGCAACCTGTTCAAGAAATGTTTTTGGATAAGGTGCCCCATCCAGCCCTCACGGGAAGATGCCTCATTCGCGGAATCTCCCTTACGGGGAGATTAATCGTTTAGAGATACACACATGTTCCACTTACTCGAGAGATACACCACTGAGAGCGTCACGTCGGGTCACCCCGACAAAGTGTGCGATCAGATATCCGATGCAATACTCGATGCATGCCTCACGCAAGACCCGACGTCGCGTGTCGCCGTCGAGAGCTTCGGGAGTCATGGCACGCTCATGCTCGGCGGCGAGATAAAGACTGCCGCCAAGATTGATGCGGAGAAAATCGCACGAGATGTCTATACAAAAATAGGCTACACCGACGACCTCAAGATTCTCAACACTATCCAAGCGCAGTCACCCGACATTGCACAGGGAGTCGACACCGGCGGCGCCGGCGACCAGGGCATCATGTACGGCTATGCGACCGACGAGACGCCGGAGATGCTTCCCAAGGGCGTCGTCCTCGCGCACGCACTCGCTCGCAGACTCGAGGCGCTCCGTCGCGACGGTACGCTTCCTTGGGTAAAGCCCGACGGCAAGACACAGGTGACCATCACCAACGGCGGTGGTGTCGTGACTGCACTCACCTCGACACAGCATGCGGAGGAGGTGTCGCAGGAAGAAATTCGTGCAGCGCTCATCGAGCATCTCTTTACGCCCATACTCGGCGACGTCTCTTCTATCGAAATACTCGTGAACCCCACGGGAAAGTTTGTACTCGGCGGCTTCACCGCTGATGCCGGCCTCACCGGTCGCAAGATCATGGTCGACACGTACGGCGGCCTCATGCCGCACGGCGGTGGCGCATTCTCCGGGAAAGACGCGACCAAGGTGGACCGTTCGGCTGCCTACATGTGCCGTTTTGCCGCCAAATCTCTTGTCGGGAGCGGACATGCAAAGAAAGCTCTCGTCTCGGTCGCATACGCAATCGGACGCATCGAGCCGGTCATGATTGAAGCATTCGACGACCAGGGCAAGAATCTTACGGAGCTCGTCACCAAAAACTTCGACTTCCGACCTCGCGCCATCATCGAGCGCCTCGGGCTCACCCGCCCTATCTTCCAGGAGACTGCGGCATACGGTCACTTCGGCGTCGCTGGTCGCCCGTGGGAAGAGATCGACAAGATTTAACCCCACAATCGGGGAGTGCCCCTATCCCCAGGCACTCCACTTGACTAAAGCACTCCACTTCGATAAAGTGGCCGCATGGACTGGAATACATCGGATAAGCAAGCTTTGGTGCGCGCCGTACTTGCACTCAAGACCCCCAATGAAGCGAGGCGCTTTTTGCGCGATCTCATGACCGAGAGTGAGATTGAGGAGTTCGCCAAAAGGCTGACCGCTGCGATTATGCTTTCGGACAACATCCCCTACTCCACCATCGAGAAGGCCACGGGCCTGAGCTCGACCACCGTCGCGCGCGTTTCAAAATGGCTCGGCGGTGCCGAAGGAGGTTACCGAACCGTTATATCGCGCCTCCATCATCGCAACTCAGTTCCTGCCGGGAACGGATTGCATTGATACCGCTCAATTCAGCCCATTCCCGACACGACTCGGGAATGTTCTCTGTTCTTTGGGAGGTACATAATGCAGTACGGAAGACATGCGAGACATGCTATCAAGCATCTCTCGCCTATCGCCGCGAAGCACTTCGCAGTACTTGAGGCAAGAGAAAAAGGCGAACTCGTCGCTGTTCCGCAGATGTGTAGAGCTCTGACGGACCGGCCAACACTGCTTGCGTTTGCGTGCCTCTCGGGAGACGGCAGCACGCGCACGCTCGACGAGAATTTAGGATTTCTTTCGTCGCGCAAGAAGTGCAAGGTCGTCGAAGACACTCTTTCGGCGCTTCGAGACGCTGAATGCGCCGCGTCGCTCACCATCATTGTCGACGATTTCGAGCCGACACGGGCTTGGCAATGGGACGTGCCGCAGGAGCAAATTACCGACTGGTGCAAGCTTCTCGTGGATGCGGTATACGGCGATATCTTCGAGCGACTCGGGGCGCGGGCACTGTTTTGCTCAGAGCTCGAACGCGACTTTGAACCGACGTATGAGAGTGTCTACGAGCGGGTACGTGACTCAAAGTATGAACTCTTGGTCCATGCCAACTTGCAACACATCCGCAAGTTTCCGAACAAAAAGCGCGTGGGCGATGGTCGCGAGTCGACCATACGCAAAGTCGCACAGTACGCCGTGCAGGGGCTCGTCCTCGAGAAGATGTTCCCCAACGGGATACTCCTACAAAGCGAAACACCCTGGGCAGTAAAGGACCCGCTCTACGATTCACTACGACTCAGTCCTTTGCCCATCGTGCACCTGTTCTCGGATGAAAGGAGGTGATGAAATGCCCTACCGAACTCTGCGCCGCAAATGCGGCGGACTGCCGGCCCACTAGGCCGCCACCTTCGGCTTCGCAATCGAAAGATTGCGAGGCCTTTCTTTTATGAACCGCATTATAAAAAGGGGGGGCTTTCACCCCCCCGTCGTTACACGCCCATGGCACGGAGCGCGAATTCAACTTGTCCTTGCAGATATCTTTGCGAGTTGCGTGCCACCGGGCGGGATGTATTGTATGGAGAGCCGTCCGAATAACAGAAAGGGCGGCACTTAGAAATCGGAGAGCGGATGTGTTTCTTAGAGCGTGTGGCCCCCTTACATGGGGATACGAGGAGAGGGGTCGGTCCGCCGGCTGGCGGACGACAATCGGACATGCGTAGCAGCGCATAGTATCTGCGGAAACCCTCCGGTAGTCTCCCTACCGAAACATTTTTTGGAAAACCCGTCGGTAACGCCGGGCACAAAGAAAAAATGACGGGAGTCGCTTTTCCATAATTGCGAGCAATCGCACTCATTCGTATGTGTGGAATATTTGGGTACACCGGCGTAAAGCGAGACGCCGCCGATGCGGTGCTGGAAGGGCTGCAGAGGCTTGATTATCGCGGGTACGACAGTTGGGGTATCGGGGTTGTGCACGACGGTCTCCATGTCGGGAAAAAAGTGGGCATCGTCGGGAAAACGCAGTCTCTCCCGAAGAGCTCTGTTGGAATCGGGCATACCAGGTGGGCGACGCACGGCGCCGTCACGGAAATCAATGCGCATCCGCATTTCTCATCCGACAAGTCATTTATCCTGGCGCACAACGGCATCGCTGAGAACGCGGATGTGCTAAAGAGCGCACTCATCAAAGAAGGCTACTCGTTCATCACGGAGACCGACACTGAGTCGATTGTGCGTCTTGTCGAGAAGAAGCTCTCCAAGCGACTTCCGCTGAAAGATGCGGTGCGTGCTGCGTTTAAAGAACTCACGGGTCGCAACACTATCATCGTACTCGCGAAAAACGGCGACATCGTCGCTGCACGCAACGGCTCTCCCCTCGTCGTCGGATTCGGAGCAAGGGATGCAGAAGTGTATTTTTCTTCCGACATCTTTTCGTTTGCGCCCCACGTCAAAGAGACGCTCGTGCTCGACAACGGCCAGATGGCCGTGTACCAGGCAGGCGCATTTGCCGTGTACGACATTGCATCCGGCAAGGCGGTCCGCGCAAAGCGCGAAAAGAATCTGCTCAAAGACGTCGCAGTCGACAAAGGCTCGTATCCTCACTTCATGCTCAAAGAGATTCATGAGGCACCTTTTGTGTTGCGGCAGGTCACGCATGAGTCGGAGAATAAATACCGAGAGCTCGCACGCGCCATCAAAAAGGCGCGCGCAGTGTATTGCATCGGCTCAGGTACGGCAGGTGCCGCGGCAGCACAAATCGCGTACTACCTCCGCGTGTATGGTGGCATCCCCGCGATTTCACTTATCGGCGCCGAAGCATCCGACTATCGAGATCTCATTGGCCCAAAGGACCTGCTCATAGCGCCGTCGCAGAGCGGTGAGACGGCCGACGTTCTCGAGGTCCTTGAGATAGCGAAGCAGCGCGGCGCAAAAATTGCGTCGTTTGTGAACATGCCGGGGAGCATGATGACTCGCCTCTCCGACTACGCATTCATGGCGCACGCCGGTCCCGAAATATGTGTCATGTCGACCAAGATATTCGTCTCCCAGATTGCATGGGGGTATCTGCTTGCCAAGGCCGTCGAGGGCACGCTTCCTGCGGGCAAACGGAATCTCAAGCAGACAGCCCTCACGATTGAGAAAATGCTTCGCGATAAGAAGTACGTGTCTCTCATCGAGGATCACGCGAAGCGACTCTCAAAAAGCAAAGACATATTCCTTCTCGGGAAAGGTCAGAATCTCCAAATCATCAAGGAGGGTATGGTCAAGATGATTGAGGGTGCGTATGTGCACGCGCACGCAATCGCTGCAGGCGATCTCAAGCACTATGCGATTACCCTCATGGAGCCCGGCGTGAGTGTGATAGCCACGATTTCAAACGACACGGTGAAGAACGATACGCTCAATGCGGTGCACGAGGTGCACGCGCGCGGTGCGAGCGTATTCGGGATAGCACCCGAGCCGGAGAAAAGTTTCAGCCATTACCTACCGGTGCCGGACAGCGGAGAGACGACTGCAATCGTCAATGTAATTCCCCTCCAGCTCCTCGCGTACTTCATGGCGGTCACTCTGAAGCACAACGTCGACAAGCCGCGCAACATCGCAAAGAGCGTCACCGTCAGGTAAGGATGATGTTGGCGATGTCAGCGCGAAACGCGTATATCGCATCGTCAGTCGACGGTCGCTTGGGATATGTCCTGTTGGAGAGGATGGAGAATGCGACACCTCGTTCTCTATCGACAAGGATGCTCGTACCCGTAAAGCCGGTCTTCCCGAAGGTCGTTGGGCTCGCGAGAGAGCCCATCCACGCCTGTGTGCCGATCTGCCACCCGAGACCTTGCTCAGCGCCGCGGACGATTGCACCCATGCGCGCGTCCTTTTCTTCTAGAAGCGCATGCAGGTATATGAGCATGTCGTTCGTGGTGGAGAAAAGTCCCGCATGACCTGAGACGTGTCCGGCCTTAGCGAGCGTGTATGCACTCTCATCGTGTGTGACTCCGGAGACCATGCCGCGCCAGTCTTCCAACTCTGTCGGTGCTGCGCGCGCAAAGGCCGCACCGGCATAAAAGGCAGTGTCATGCATCTTCAACGGATCAAAAAAGTATCGTCTCGCGAGGATATCGAGCGTCGTTTTCATGCGACGCTCGAGGAGTATTCCGAGAAGAAGTGCCGGAAGATTTGTGTATTTCGACTCTCCCGGCGGCCCTTCAAAACCGCGCTCAAAAACAGTAGCAAGCATCTTCTCTGCAGGGAGCTCCTTGAGCTCGGAGAGTCGCGGACCGGCAACAGTGTATGTGAGGAGGTCGCGGACAGTCGCTCCGAAGTCGTTCTGTAATTCCGGCAGAGAGGACTTTATGGACTCATCGAGCGACAAGGTACCCTCCTCAATGAGGACCAGCGCGAGAGATGCGGTGGGAATGGACTTCGTAATCGATGCGACGTCGTAGAGTGTCGCTGCGTTCACCGTGCGCGCGTTTGCGTCATAGGTATGAGAGCCCGCGCTTACGACCTCCCGAGCGCCGTCACGCGTCACGACACCCACAGCGCAGCCGCGAAACACACGCGCACTAAGCGCAGCCTCTATGCGCGCACGAAGAGCCTCACGCATTCGGGTATGCGTCCTTTATCTCTTTTGCGAGGTACCCGTCGCGATACTCCTTGAAATCGGCCGGCACGGTGACTCCGCCACATCCGATAATTCCGTAGTGCATGCCATACTCCTCACGAAGTGCCTTGAGACGGCGCACCATATCAAGTCCCGCCCATTTGACCGCATGCCCGCAGATACCGCTCTTCACCCGATGCGCTCCGGGGAGTGCCTGAGAACCGTCGGGATTGACGACAGGAGCGGGAATCGTATTGATTGCCGAGAATCCGTCGACTATGCCGCCGACTTCTTTCACCAGCTCGCGCAACTCCGCCTCGCCGAAGTACGCGATTTTTATCACGAGCGGCGTGTCACCTATTTTGTCTTTGATAGCCTGTGATACTTTTTTGACTTTCGGTATGTCGAAGCAGAGCAACTGTGCCGCACCTTCATTGGGGCATGAGAAATTTGCTTCCACGACTTTCACTCCCGCGTCTTTGAGTAACTGCATGCCGTCGGCCCAGTCTTGTATATAATCCTCCGGCGTAAAACTTTCGTCCCACTTCGTGCCCTCGAAGCTGCACATGACCAGCTGCCCCGGCTTCGCATGTGCGACACACTCACGCAAATCCTTTTGCCACACTGCAGGCTCATACGACGGGTTACCGAACGAGTTGGTGATGGAGAGCGGCTCTGCATACGCGTTGCGCACCACGATAGGCTTTTGCGCCATCTCGAGCGTGAGGTCGCCCGGGATATCGGCGCCAAGCACATTGGGCCAGAGGTTGGACTCACGTACTCGCGAACGGACCGTCTTGTGCACGGGCACATCAAAACCTTTGTCGAGTGCAGCCTTTACGTACGCACCGTTGAGAAGCGGCCCCGCGGGAATACCGAGCGGATAATTGAGCTTTTGCCCGAGAAACGTGAAGCGCGGCTCACTTCCGCTTTCGAGAGGGCTCTCTACGACGACCCCATCGGCAAAATCATTAAAAGGTCCCTGCTCCCAGTTCTCCGTATATGACTTATTCGGGTCAAAAAATGGCGCTTTAAGCATGGCTCATATCATAGCATCAGGGGGCAAGGACGGTATAGACCACCGTACGCTCATCGTACGTCTTTTCGGTCTGTATCCAGGAGCCTCCGCACGTGATGAGATTGAGCCTCCGTGCATCTTTGCGATTGAAGAGTGTCTCTACCGGCACGTCTTTGTACCCGTAGGTCACCACCTCGGTGACGATAAAGCGGAGCTTCTCACCGCCCTTCGTCTGCACGTAGACACTCTCCCCGACTTGTATCGAGTCCAGTTTCTTGAACACCCCGGCGAGACCGATGGCGTTGTCGACATGTCCATCGATGACCGCGCTCCCGTAGCGGCCGGGTATCGTGCCGTATTTATACCAGCCGACATCGGAGAAGTTGGACGGCACACCCATGTTTCCATCCTTCGTAACACCAACATACTGAATATCAGCATCGATTTCGAGCGACGGCACGGTGAGTCGCGCCGGCTGGCTCGTCGTCGATACACTTCCAAGTAGAGCGCTCTCCTCCGGAGACGGTACCGGCACCTCGCTCTCAGGCGCGTACCATGTCGCGCGTACCAGCGTGGCCCCAAAAGCGACCAGCGCGATGAGTGTTATGAGAAAGACGAGTTTTCGTTTCATGGAGAGTAGCTTCACATCCATTACGCCACAAAGGGAATGAACGCTTCGTGAACACTACCTGGCGAAAACCTTCAAGGTGTTGACGACATCAAATGTCGCCTGCGCTCCCCTGTCGTACTCCGCACTCTCCTCGTGAAAACGAGCAGGGCGGAATATGAGCACGCTGTATCCGCTCCCCGGCGTATCCATCGACACATTGAATGCATAGAAAGGTCCTGCCTCACGCGTCGTCACCTCTTCACCGCGCGTCTCGACAAACTCAAGGTAGAAAACCTCGCCCACAATACCCGTGGCAGTGGTGAAGGGTTCCGTACGGGTCGTGCGCGTACACCTCATCGATGCGGTGGGACCATCGGCCGCGCAGAAAACAAGAGCGCGCGTCCTCGCGTATTCCTCGGCACTTTCAAACGATTCGGAGATATCCGCATTCTCGACAGCGACCTGCACGACCTCGTTGGGCTCCACGGCACCCTGGTCTTCGAGAGTCACGTACTCCGGCGTAAACTCGATGAGCGTGAGCGCCGCGTCGTGTGAGAAGGAGTAGCCGTATTCCGTGTTTGTGTAGGTGGTAGGAGCCGGGCTCTGCGGAGTCGCTTTCAGCTCGTTGTTGCGTACGAGGAAATATGTGGCGCCGCAAAGCAGAAAGAGCGCTATGAGGCCCACGAGTATTTTTGTCGATTCGCGCATGTGCGTATTATTGCTGTGGCTGCGTGCACGTATTGTCTCGGAAAAGCGCCCACTCTTCACAGACGCGTCCGTCTTGAAGTACGCAGTACCCCGCCTGCGCGCCGGCGGCGTCTTCGCGAATCTCGAGCGTGCCGCCTACATTGGCACAGTGCGTCGACGCAGGGTTTGCCATCTGCACCGTCTTCGGCTGTGGCACGTCAAAGCGGCTCACCGATACATACCCGTACGCCGCAAGGAGGACGACGAGCAGAATCGCGGCCGAGATAAGAGAAGCGTTTGATGTCATAGATGCAAGTATACCCCTTGCGACAGAAAATCAAGGAGCGCCTGCACTGGGACAACGCGCCCTAATATCTTAGCTCTTGCGAGCGGACTTGGTGGCTTTCTTCGCCACCGACTTCGCTGCTTTCTTCACCGAGACGCGCGGGAGCTCCGCGGCGAGCATTTTCCAATTGGCCTTGAGTTCTTTGGCAGCTTTGACGATGTCTTTCTTATCGACATTCTTTACTGAGGCGTATGCAGCGGCAGCTTCATCGACGATACTCGCGAGCTGCGCCTTGTCGATATTCTTCAGCTTCTTCGCTTCGCGCACAACATCTTTCTTCATATCACCCGCCCACTTCACGGCTATTTTACGATTCTTCTTTGCGTCAGGACTTGCGTAGAAAAAGTATCCTGCCGCGGCCGCAGCAGCGGCTCCCGCAGCGAGTGCGCCTATCGCGAGACCCTTTCCTCCCTTCTTCTGGACTTTTTTTGTTGCCATACACTATGTATTCGATTACTTTTTATTAACGTCGCCACCCATAAACCGCTTCGCACTTGCGCGTGCAAAACGCGAAAGATGAGCCCACTTGAAGCCTTCGGCACGAATGTTCGTGCGTATATCATCGATATCCGCCCGGATGAACTGCGCCTCAGTCGAGACTGTCTCCGAGAGCTTCTCGACGTTGCGTAAGATACGCAAGAGGCGCACCAATGCGTACGCTACGAGCGCGCCCACGACCACGACCGCTATCGTGGCGACCACAAAGAAAATATCCATCTTCAAGAAGTCATCCATACCGTCGCGTACAGAATACACGATTGCAGCGCGCTTTCCTATGCCCTCCGGGGGCTACTTCATCTTGACCCCTTTGAAGGCTCGGCCCTTCTTCTTCATCTGGTCGGTGAAGCGTCCCGACGCGGCATCCACCTTCGTCCAGCGCTTGTTGCGCGACGAGAGGACCTGCGTGCGACCCTTCACCGTTCCCGTCCGGCCCTTACCTTTTGCACCGTTCTTCGCCATATAGGCTCAGTCTATCGTCCCCGACTCTTTCACAGCAGACTTATCCACTTCTTTTTGCACATGATTCATAAACGTGAGGATGGAGACCCCGCTTACGACAGCGCCAAAAATGAGCACGCCGGTAAAGATGAGTGAATTATTATCGTGTGTGAGAAACGCTCCGATACCGGTCGTGACGGCGGTCGGGAGCGCACCCACGAGCGTGTAGATAATGAGAAACGGGATGAACGGGATTCGAGAGAGTCCGGCCGCATACGCCGGCACTTCGGGAAACGTGATGAAGCCGAGACGCGCGAGGAAGAAGCCCCGCACCGACCCCATCATTTCAAGTGCTTTTGACATGAGTCCCTCGTTGCCGCTTCCGAGGAGCCGCTCAGCGAGCCCTCTCCCGAAGAAACGACTCAGCCAAAAAGCGATGCTCCCGCCCACCATGTCGCCGATGATGAGCAGGAAAAATGCTTTCCAAAAGCCGAACAGTGCACCCGCAATCGGATAGAGCGGCGAGCCGGTGAGGGGCGCAATCACGATGGTCGACGCCTTGGCAGCGATGAGGAGGAGTGGTGCCCATACACCCGCGTCTTCGATGCGCGACTGTATCTCCGCGATGTCGACGACACGGAAGAAGAAATAGAGCGCTGCAAGAACCCCTGCGAGCGCCAGCAGCTTAAAGATGATTTCTCGTGCGGAAGTATTTTCCATGTTACTGCGCACTACTCTGCCACGATGCGATGAATTCCGGCGTGTACACGAATCCCAGTATGTTGAGCGCGAGACCGTCTCGAATCATGTAGATGACAAATGCCTCGAGAAGGATGCAGAGCGACACACTCGCCCACACCGGGAGTCGCCATGCGAGTACGAATCCTCCCACCATCATAAGAGTGTCCGATACTGAGTTGAGTATTGAGTCGCCCACGTAGCCTTGCGCGAGCGCCTGTAGCCGATAGTGTTCTATGACCATCGGTGTATTTTCGAGTATCTCCCATGCGACCTCGATGCCGACCGCAAGCGCAAAGCGCGCAAAGAGCGGCATGCGCGGGAAGAAATACGTGAGCAGAGCGTAGAAGATGACGCCGTGAATAATGTGCGAGAAAGAGTACCAATCCGAAAGGTGCTGTGAGTTGCCCGATGAGAGCACCGCGCTCTCCCACACTTTCACGAATCCGCATTCGCAGGTGGCAG
>VMEY01000021.1 GCA_007375785.1 Parcubacteria group bacterium Athens0416_74
TGTCCGCGGAGATTCTCCGTTTGCCACCCCTCCCACGAACGCAAAATATATGTATAATCTCCGCTGACGGGCCCTTAGCTCAGTTGGTAGAGCGCCACATTTGCAATGTGGATGTCAGCGGTTCGAATCCGCTAGGGTCCACCAATCCGAATTTGATGAATGACGCGCACCTCCAGCGCGTGAGGTGGTAATTCCACAAGGAAATGCCACGAATAGACACCAAAGGCGCGGAGCAACGCCGACTATTCACAACTGTAAAATTTGCGTGAAGACCGTGGTATCGTGCGGGTGTATATATTTATATATTAACGTGCCAATTTATTTATGCCTCAACAATCAATAGATCCTCCTCCGTCGATTCCAGAGCAACACACGATGCCGACTACTCCCTCACAAAACACGTGGAATAAGTTTGCTCTTCTCGCTCTTGGAACTTTTTCACTCTCACTTCTTGCCAGCCCATGGGTTAATCCGTTGGCGCGTTACTTTGGCGGAAGCATTATTCCAGTAGGCATAATTTTGATTGTTGTTACATTGTTTTTTTCGATAAAAGCAATTAGGCATATTCATAAAACCGGTGAACGGGGCAAACTACTAAGTTGGATTGTATTGTCTATCAATCTCGTAATGCTCTTCCTCGCTGCTGCTTCGGCGGTCTTATTTTTCACAATTTCCAGCTTGTTCACCGATCTCAATAGTTTGCCGCCAGACGGGAGCAACAATATTCCACCGGCAAACGAGATTGTAGAAGTTATAGGGCCGACTTCAGAATCAGATCGTGGCAATTATGAGCTCCAGGCACAGTACAATAACAATATAAACTTTTATTTTACTGAGGCCGGAGAAGCGGTTGGGTACAGCAACGAGACTGGCTGGTATTACGTTGAGAATAACCAGACGCATGGGCCTATTATCGGTAGTAAACAATATCCTGAATCAGACGCGCAATTCTGGGCACGCATGGAAGCGATGGGCTGGAAGATCGGCATGGAAGAAAGATGGGCTATTGAAAACTTCGATGCAAAGTCCGGACACTCCTTAGATGCTGTGCCAACGGGGCCCGACTACAGCACGTTTGACACTCACGTGCCCTCCCAAATCAAAGTCGTATATGATGGAAACGTAGTTGGTTTGCACACGATACAAGACGGGAGAGCGCAGTCACCCGTGGAAGGCGTTAAGCTCTCCAATGACGGGTTGCACTACGCTTATCTGGTTCGAGCGAAGCGCGGAGAGGGATTCTTTGTCGTAGTTGATGGTAAAAAGTCAAGATTATATCCCATGATTAGCAACCTTCATTACGAAGGGAGCATCTTTGTATTCAACGCCGTTGCCCCAGATTTTATGAATTTTTTGCGGATCAAGATAAATACTAATTAAAGAGTCTATTACTATCGTGACCTATCTTTCGCCAAGCGCATCGAATGCTCGAGGAATTCAAGCACCGATGAGCCCACGCTCTCAAGCATGGCCGGGAACGATGCGCTCGGGTAGAGACCGGGTATAGAATTGACCTCAAGTAGGTAGATTCCCTGCGGTGCCACGATAATGTCGGCGCGAGAAAAGTGTGAGAGCCCGAGTGCTCGATGAGCGGTCCGCGCCACATCGGCAAGTGAGAGCTTTTGTGTATAAGAAAAACGACTCGGTACAGAGTGACGCAGCATGCCCTCCGTGTGATGCATGGAGAGAAGATGAGGCGATTCTTTATGTACGTGCGCGGGAGGAAGCGCATAGAGCTCCTCATCTCGAAAATTCTCTATGATACCGACAGAGGCTTCTTCGCCCCGTACGAATTCTTCGATGAGTGCCGTACCGTATGCATCAATCACGTCGCCGATTATGTCGGGCAACTCTGCGATGGTCGGCGAGAGCAAGAGGCCATGACTCCCCCCTTCGCCCGGCGGCTTCACCATGTACGGTGGGCCGAATTGTGAGAACACGACCGCGGCCATCTCCGCGGTATTGAGTCCGTTGTCGATGCTAAAGGTAATCGCGCGCGGCATTTTTACGCCGGCTTTCTGGAGCACTTCTCTCGCGCGAATTTTGTTGAGCGAGAGAGCCGATTGCGATGCCCGAGAGCCCGCATACGACACGCCCGCTCGCTCGAGGATTCGCTGCACAGTGCCATCTTCTCCGACACCGCCGTGGAGTGCGTTCAACACGACGTCTACTTGCGCAAGCGCACGTGCCGGCGTCGCGGGCTGGCCGCGCAAGTGCCACATGCCATTTTTATCGATGAGTATGTCGCGTACGTCGTACCGCTCTTCAGGAAGCACCCTGAGCATCTCCGCACCCGTCTTAAGCGAGAGCGTGTACTCATTTGAGGTGCCGCCGCGGAGAACACCCACGATACTTCGCGTCATGCGCAAATTATATCATCGTTATCTGTCGTAATCGACGATTGGTTTGCTCGCGGGGATGTCAAACGCTCTGAGATTCGGTTTCCACCACACTGCGCACTGTGCATTCACAAAAAGCGGCGGAAGAATCTCACCGAGAGACTGTGTGCTCGAATCTGTACCTGCTCGTAAACGGACGATTGCTTCAGAGTCGTCGCTCCACACATAGAGCTCGTCATCGCGGATAACCCAGTACTGCGACTTGCCGTCGGTGAGGTTCGTAAACGCGAGTCTCGCCATACCTTTATGGTGATACGAGGTCACACGTGATGCCGAATTGAAGTCTGAGTGATCTTCTGTGCACTTCATCGACGGCGCAGCCTTAAGTGCTGCTACCACGTCACTAAGGCTCGACGCCTGAAATCCCTGCAGCGTCGTCTCCTTATAGTCTGTAACTGCGCGCTCTTTCAGGTAGGCGTATCCGCCGAAAGCGAGCGCGAGCGCTATCAGCACTGCACATGCCTGAATGATGATTTTCGCGAGACGCATGTAGATTAGTATAACCCGTGAGATAAGCTACTCTGGATTCAACAAATTCACTGCGCTAGTGCCACACCGAACTTCGCGACATGCGCAGCAAAATTATCTCATGGGTTATATCTTGCCACGGCGCTTCCGGTGCCATGAAATGGCAAACCTGTGTGCTTCACTGTTGGCCAGCAGAATATCCTTCTCGAATGCATCTATCGACCGTTTGTCCCCTACGAGCTTCACGGGCTTGTGGCGCTCATCCTTTACCACACCGACGACCGGTATACGCACGCCGGCTTTCTTGAGGACGCGTTCAGCCGCTCGCTGCTGCGCTACCCCGCCATCGACGGCAAAGACGCGAGGGAGCGGCCATTCTGTGTGCGCCAGTCGTCTGTCGAGCGCTTCGGCGAGTGCTGCGACATCGTTGTTTTCGACGCTGTGTATCTTGAATTTACGATACGCCGCTTTATATGCCTCCCCACTACTCACGACCGTCATCACCGCGACAGTCTCCTTTCCTGATGTATGTGCCACATCAAATGCTTCGATACGCGCACCGCCACCTGCTGATACCTTTTCCGCTTTGATGAGTGACACATCTTTGATGTGCTCCAGAGCTGAACATTGCCGTCGCAAAATCTGTGCGAGTTCAAACTTCTCCGCCTTCGCGGCAGCATGCATTTCCTTTGTAAGCTGTCGCTTTAAGCCTTGAAAGTTGCCCGAAAAAAGCTGTGCAATATGCCGGATAGTCTTCGCGTATTCAGCGCGCGACACTTCTCCCGTGCACACGCCCGGGCATAGGCCTATCTGCCTGTTGAAGCACGGCCTGCACGCATAGGGAGAAGCGTCCGGTATGTGCTTGGCCTGTCGTTGGTTCACACACGGCGTACATTTTGAATCGCGAAACGGAAATATTTTCCGCACGATTTTCAATGCCTCTTGAAGCGAGGCGCCTTCGGTAAAGGGACCGAATTGATGCTTTATCGTAGATGCCTCCCAATTCTGAAAAAGTTCTCGCCCTCGCACGACGAGCACGCGCGGAAAATCTTCCTTGGTGATGACAACGTAGTTGAAGCTCTTGTTGTCTTTCGACATCGCATTGTACGGCGGCATATGCCGCTTGATGAGATTGGCCTCGAGAATGAGCGCCTCGAGCACTGAGTGCGCGACCTCGTGACTCACCTTGTCTGCTTCCTGCACCATTTTCTCGATGTGAAGTCCTCGTGTGCTCGCAATATCAGGCGAGAAGTAGCTTCTCACACGGTCACGCAGCGAAGTAGCCTTCCCTATGTAGAGAATCTTGCGACCCTTTTTGAAGGTGTAGACGCCCGGCTCATCCGGCAAATCAAACTGTTTTAAGTCATCCCGCTGCATGGTGCGAGTATACCGAAAGTCATTATCCACAGCCACGATGCGTTTGACGCCGTTTTCGAGGTCTATACTGCGGTCTTAATGACCTCGAAGAAGTGCCTGAAGACTCACAGCCCGCTCGGGGCTATTTTTTTGTCTTTCCCAACCCGCGAAAAATCGCGGGTTTTTTGTATTTCTGATTGCCTCAAAGCGAGTGAGACCGTGGATTTTACCGTCTTCGCAGACCCGACGGGGTCGAGACTGAGCGCTCCGCTAGCAAGCGGAGATAGCGACGGTAAAATCCAGGGTCTCCGAGCGCTCACTCTATGCGCTTAATACTCGAGGACGGCACGGTGTTTGAGGGCAAGGGGTTCGGTGCGTCTCCGCCAGCTGGCGGACCAAGCGCAGGAGAAGTAGTCTTTTCTACCGGTATGACCGGCTACGTTGAATCGCTTACCGACCCATCGTTCGCCGGTCAGATACTCGTCTGCACCTACCCTCTTATTGGCAATTACGGAGTACCCGACGCATCGAAGTTTGAGTCGAGCCGCATGCACATAAAAGGTCTCATCGTCTCGGAATATTCGAATACGTATTCACACGGAGAGGCCAAGGAGTCGCTCGATTCCTGGCTCAAGCGCTCCGGTGTGCCTGCGATTCAAGGAATCGATACGCGCGCACTTACGAAGAAGCTCCGCGAGCGCGGCGTCATGCTGGGTCAAATCGTAGATGCTGAGCCCGGCGAGTTTATCGACCCCAACAGAGAAAATCTGGTCGCGAGTGTCTCACCAAAAGACGTCCGTACCTATGGCAGTGGTCCGCTCCGCATACTCACCGTCGACTGCGGCATGAAAGAAAACATCGTGCGAGCCCTCACGAGGCCGGAGACGACCGTGATACGCGTGCCCTGGAATTATGATTTCGCACGTGAGAGATACGACGCGATTGTGCTCTCCAACGGCCCCGGCGACCCTGAGATGTGTGACGCCACCGTGGTCAACATACGAAAGGCTATGAAGGAGCGGAAACCCATCTTGGGAGTGTGCCTCGGCAATCAATTGCTCGCACTCGCCGCCGGTGCATCGACGTACAAGCTCAAGTACGGACATCGCGGGCAGAATCAGCCGTGCATCGATACGGACAGCGGACGCTGCTACATCACCTCGCAAAACCATGGCTTCGCCGTCGACGCATCCACGTTGCCGACAAGTTGGCGCGTATGGTTTACCAATGCCAACGACGGTTCTGTCGAAGGCATCCGCCATACGTCACATCCGTGGCGCTCAGTGCAGTTTCATCCCGAAGCAGCCCCCGGTCCCACCGACACATCGTGGATATTCGATGATTTCCTAAAAGAGCTCACCGTACACAGACGCATTCCTGTGACACATATATGACAAAACCAAAGAAAGTACTTCTCCTCGGTTCCGGCGGGCTCAAAATCGGCCAAGCAGGTGAATTCGATTACTCCGGCTCGCAGGCTATCAAAGCGCTAAAGGAAGAAGGGATTGAAGTGGTGCTCATGAATCCCAATATCGCCACCGTGCAAACCGACGATAAGCTGGCAGACACGGTGTACTTCTTGCCACTCACACTCGACTTTGCTACGGGCGTTATAGAGAAAGAGAAGCCCGACGCTATCTTCTTGAGCTTCGGCGGTCAGACCGCCCTCAATCTCGGCCTTGAGCTCGAGGAAACGGGCATACTCAAAAAACATGGCGTGGCCGTGCTTGGCACTCCGGTATCTACGATTCGCGACACCGAGGACCGTGATCTCTTCATCGCTCGCCTCAGTGAAATCGATGTGCAGACGGCGAGAAGCAAGGCTGCGCGTTCGGTGCAAGAAGCACTCCGTGCCGCAAAAGAAATCGGCTTCCCCGTCATGCTCCGATCAGGATTTGCGCTAGGAGGCGAAGGCTCCGGTGTCGTGAAAAATGCGAAGGAGCTTACCGACAAGCTCACCGAGGTCTTCCGCAACGTGCCGCAAGTGCTCGTCGAGGAGAATCTTGGGGGCTGGAAGGAGGTGGAGTACGAAGTGGTACGCGACAGAGCCGACAATTGCATCACCGTCTGCAACATGGAAAACATCGACCCCATGGGCATCCACACCGGTGAGTCCATCGTGGTCGCGCCCTCGCAGACCCTTTCCAATCGTGACTACCACATGCTTCGTGAGGTAGCGATTAAGACCATTCGGCACCTCGGCATCGTCGGTGAGTGCAACATCCAATACGCACTACATCCCACCACGGGCGATTACCGTGTCATTGAAGTCAACGCGCGTCTTTCCCGCTCCTCCGCCCTCGCATCAAAAGCCACAGGGTACCCGCTCGCATTCGTCGCGGCGAAGCTCGGCCTGGGATACACGCTGACTGACTTAAAGAACTCTGTGACGAAGAAAACGACCGCTTGCTTCGAGCCCGCGCTCGACTACGTGGTCCTCAAAATGCCGCGGTGGGATCTCGCAAAGTTTGAGAACGCAGCGACGCGAATCGGTACGGAGATGAAGAGCGTGGGCGAAGTCATGGCGATTGGTCGAAGCTTCGAAGAGGTGCTTCAAAAAGCCATTCGCATGCTCAACACGGGAGCGCAAGGATTTACCGCGCAGAAAAACGGCACCTTCAACGTAGCCAACTATCGCAAAGAAATTCATGAGCCGACTACGCGTCGCATCTTTGCATTGGCGCAAGCGCTGCGCGATGGTGTGAGTATCGAGCGCATACATCAGCTCTCAAAGATTGATAGGTGGTTCCTCTCGAAGATGGAGAACATTATTGCAATCGAGAAACGCCTTAAACGCGGGCGCATCACTAAAGAGCGGCTACTCGAGGCAAAGCGCGCGGGCTTTTCCGATGCGCAGATTGCCGTGCTTACGAAGTCCACTGAGCTCAAGATACGCGCTCTGCGCAAAAAGCTTGGGGTCCTGCCGTGCATCAAGCAAATCGATACGCTCGCCGGTGAGTTCCCTGCTCGCACCAACTATCTCTATGTCACGTATCACGGCTCAGAGCACGACGTCGAGCGCGGGGACAACCAGATGGCCGTACTGGGCTCCGGCCCATACTGTATCGGCTCATCCGTGGAGTTTGATTGGTCGTGCGTCCAGGCACTGAAGACGCTAAAGAAGGAAGGCTACGACACCATCATGATCAACTCCAACCCGGAAACAGTTTCTACCGATTACGATATGTCCGACCGACTCTATTTCGAAGAGCTCTCTCTGGAGCGTATTCTCGACATCGCCGAATTCGAGAAGCCAAAGGGCCTCATGATTTCGGCGGGCGGGCAGATACCCAATAATCTTGCGCTGCCTCTTCACAAGTGCGGCCTGCCAATCTTGGGCACGTCGCCCGAAGATATCAATAGAGCGGAGGACCGACACGTCTTTTCCAAGATGCTCGACAAGCTCGGCGTCGACCAGCCGGGATGGGCAGAGCTCAGCACGCTCGCGGCAGCGCGCAAGACGGCACAGAAGCTCGGCTACCCTGTTCTCGTCCGACCTTCATACGTGCTCTCCGGGGCTGCTATGAGCGTCGCATACGATGAGCCTTCTCTCGTGAGGTTCTTGCGTAAGGCCGTGAGTATCACCAACGACCATCCCGTGGTCATATCGAAATATATTGAGAATGCTCGCGAAATCGAAATAGATGGTGTGGCAAAAAAAGGCAAGCTTGTCGTGTACGCAATCACCGAGCACGTCGAAAATGCGGGCACACACTCAGGCGACGCGACCGTCGTCTTGCCGCCGCAGCGCACCTACCTCGAGACAATCCGCCGCGCCAAACAAGCCGCAAAACATATCGTCAAAGAGCTCAACATTACGGGCCCCTTCAACATCCAGTTTCTCGCAAAAGAAAATAATCTTCAGGTCATAGAGTGCAACGTGCGAGCTTCGCGCAGCTTCCCCTTCGTGTCAAAAGTAACGGGATACAACTTTATAGATATCGCCACGCGCGCGATTCTCGGTCGTGATGTCGCCGGTGAGTACCACACCGTCGAGCTCGACACAGTCGCCGTTAAGTCACCGCAATTTTCCTTCAATCGCATCAAGGGCGCGGACCCTCGTACGAGCGTCGAGATGGCGTCTACAGGCGAAGTAGCGTGCTTTGGTGACTCATACGCGGAGGCGCTCATCAAGTCCATGATGGCAGCGGGATTCCGTCTGCCGCGGAAAAATATCCTACTTTCGCTCGGCGGAGAGGAACACAAGGTAAAGCTGCTTCCGGCACTCAAAAATCTGCACGCGCTCGGTTTTAATTTCTTCGCCACCGAACACACGGCCGATTTTCTCTCTGAACACGGCATGCGCAGCAAAAAGGTATATAAGCTTCACCAGAGAAAGAAGCCCAACGTCGCAGAGCTACTCCACTCCGGAGAGCTGGACCTCATCATCAATATTCAACAGCGTGCACTCAAGCCCTCACAGGATGGTTTTGCGGTACGTAGAAAGGCAATAGATATGAATATTCCTCTTATTACAAATCGACAACTGGCGGAGGCGTTTATCCTGGCGCTGTGCGAACTCAAGGAGATGCCTGCGCCCAAAGCCTGGCACGAGTACAAAGGCGAATAGAAAATAACAATCCCCCGAACTCGACTACGCATACTGGTACGCGCAATAGTCTCGGGGGATACGCAACTCAACAACAAAACATGAACTCTTACACCCGGTACACTACGCGGGGTTGAAGTGCCGATTCCCAACACTTCCTCACAGTCACATACACCGGGCCGAAGGGCACCAAGCCGGGTCATATATGCCGTGGCAGGTCAGCCCGTTTTATACCACAATACAATTCAGCGT
>VMEY01000085.1 GCA_007375785.1 Parcubacteria group bacterium Athens0416_74
TCTTCCCCCTGGAGGTCAAAACTCCCCTCATTTAAGGTGTTTGAGGACGAAAAGTCGCTCGCCTTTCTCGATATTCATCCCGTGCACGCCGGGCATGTCCTCGTGATACCGAAAATGCATGCAGCGACCATATTCGATGTTCCTCCCGAAGATTGGGCGGCAGTGCAGGAAAACGTGCGTAAATGCGCAATAGCTATCGAAAAATCGATGGGGGCAGACGGCGTGAACCTCCTCATGAACAATCGAGAGCATGCCGGTCAGGTGGTACACCACGCACACGTACATCTAATCCCTCGATTCAAGGGGGATGGGCTCAATCGCTGGCCGTCTCGTCCATATGAGGAAGGAGAGGCCGATGAAGTTCGCAAGAAAATACTTTCTGCTCTCTAAGCAAACGGCGCCTCTCGGCGACGTTTGTTAGTTGGTACTTTGTTGACACTGCCCTTCGTAGAGATATTCAGCCCCCGCCGCATTCATTTGGCATTTGTTACCGTACGTAACCGGGTCATGAAGTCTGCAGACTGCAGCGCAGTACATCCCGGGAGGACAAGTATTCGCGCATCCGGTCGGTCTCCCGCAAACGGGAGCGTACTCCAGAGTGCACGCGGTTGCTTCGCTTCCGACTTTCACCGTCGCTGATGTCTTTGACTCTTTCCCTGAAGAGTCGCGCACGACGATAACGACTGTGTATGTACCCGCCTTGGTGTACGCGTGAGTAAAGGTGACTGTTTGATTCAACACTTCTCGCGCTGCAGCGCTACCCGAGCCGTAATTCGGGGAAAGCCACTCATCGCCCCATACAATACTGTAGGTAAGCTGTTGATTTTCAGGATCACTCGCGCTAATCGTCCATGTGCCGCTTTGATCCACCGAAAGCGTAGTCGGACCGGAGAACGAACTGATGGTCGGCGCGCGATGTCGTGATACAAACGATAGGCTTCGAGCCGCACACGGGCTTGTATTCCTTAGTACACGCAATCTGTCCGACTCGTATCTGAATCTTGCCGATAACTTCCGAGTGTATGGCGGCCTTGCAGATAGGATTACCTGCACATGGATCAGTAATTTTGTTGAGAGTAGCCGTGTACGTACCGTCTTTTTGATATATGTGTGTGTTCTGTCCGGGCCCGGTGCACGCGTCGGCCGGAGCCGGGCAATCAGCGGCACGCTCGCTTGAGCCGTCTCCGAAATCAATCGTGTACGAGACGTTTGGAACACGGAATCCACTGAGCCAGGTGTTAAACGTGACCGTGAGAGGAGCAGTGCCCTTCATCGGAGTCGCTGAGAACTGCTGGCCTGGTATGCCGCCACAGTGCATCTTCATGCGCTCACGAGTGAGAGGTCCCACAACGCCCACGCCTTGCAGACCCTGTGCTACCTGCCATTTCGCGAGCGCACCATGTGTCATTGGACCAAAGAAGCCTGTCGCATCCGCTTTGAGATACCCTTCTTCTCGGAGGAATTCCTGAAGACCGTGCACCTCATCGCCGCGCGTGCCGAGCGCGAGCGCTCGCTCGGGGAGAAGTTTGCACACGCGAGGTATCGCTGTTACCGATATGTCACTTTGTTCGTCATTTGAGGCGTCTCCGTCGTTTGCGAGTGCAACCTTTAGCTGCTCCTGAAGCACCGCAACTTTCTCAAGAAGTTCCTGTATCTGCGTCTGCAGCTGGTCGACTGACAGCGCCGCAGCGGGTGAGGCAAATACGGCGCTCACAACGATGGAGGCGGAAAAAATGCACGCTATAAAAATATTCCTAATGGTTGTATTCATATATATCTATAGTAACCCGCCCCATAAAGCCGGGACTGGTACCTTCTAGACGAAGGGGGTAAGGGACTCTTACCGATTGAGCGCCTCGATACCGGGGAGTGTGCCGTCGAGCAGGTATTCCAGCATGGCACCGCCTCCCGTCGATATAAACTGAAGCTTCTCCATTCCTACGCCGCTCTCCTGTATAGCCGCTACCGTATCACCCCCTCCAATTACTTTTTGGGCATCGCTTTTCGCGATGAGTTCTGCTATCGCATGAGTCCATGAGACGTACCCGTCTTCATACAAGCCGGTCGGGCCATTCCAAAGGATGAATTGTGCCTTTTCTATGAGCGGGGCTATCACTTGGACGGATTCGGGGCCGATATCGACTATTTTGTCTTTCTCTTCCACATCGGATGGTTTTTTGACGCGCGCCTGCTTATCTTCACGCTCCACAGTCACGTCGACAGGGGCAAGGAAATGCGGGTTGTCGAGGACATCGGCGTCGGGAAGCTCTTTCGAGACGAGCGACCTACCGACCGGGAGGCCGCGTGCCTGAAACACATCGTTGGCGAGCGCACCGGTGAGAAATACCTGGTCGTATGTTTTGAGGAGCTCGCGAATCAAAGGGGCTTTTGTTTCAAATTTCGCACCGCCCAATATGGCAAACGACGGTTTTTCCGGTGCACGGGCCTTGTCGAGCTGGCGTACTTCTTCCGCAAACAGGACGCCCGCATACGAAGGGAGGTGCTCCGGAATACCTACGATGGACGCATGGGCTCGGTGCGCAGCGGAAAATGCATCATTTACATACATGTCGGCGAGCGTACTCAGCTCTTTTGCAAATGAAGGATCGTTTGCAACCTCCCGCGGGTCACGGCGCAAATTCTCAAGCAGGAGCACGTCGCCGTCGCGCATCGCCTCGCGGGCCGAATGCGCCGCGGCACCGAGGAGGTCCGGTACATACGACAGCGGCACATGCATCTTCAGAGCTCTTGCGACCGGTTCGTTGGTTTCTGCAGGATCTCGCCCGATGTGAGAGATGACTATCGTGCGCGCGCCGCTTGCAATGAGAAATTTGAGTGTGTCGACAGCACGGCGCACGCGGAAGAGATCCGCCACCTCGCCGTGAGCATCCAGAGGCACATCAAGTCCCGCTCGAACGAGGACGTATTTTCCCTTGAGTTCCGCGGCAGAAAGGTGCGAAATCTCTCTGCCAAAGCGCTTCACATCGGTTGATGCGCGACCGACGAGTAAGCCGTTTACATCCCCCTCAGTGAGCATCTGTGCCGCATTCGTCTCATCGATAGCGCCTCCATACAATATTTTCATGTTCATGCCGCCTTGGCCGTGCATTTCGACGACTGTCTTGCGAATGAAAATCGCCATCTCGTGCATCTCACGCGGACTCATGGGCTTATCAGCTCCGATTGCCCACACGGGCTCGTACGCCACAATAATCTGCCCGATTTTCGCGGGCGCGACATCGCGGAGTGCCGCAGTGAGTTGCCCGCGGACAAACGTGTAGTGCTCTCCCTCCTGCGTCCGCTTTGTTTCGCCAATGCAGAGGATGGGTGTGAGCCGCGACTCAAGGGCCGCCGCCACCTTTCGCTTCACATCCTCGTCGCTCTCGCCGAGTGCACGTCTTTCAGCATGACCAATAATCACGTGTGACGCTTTTGCATCTTGTACGTGAGGAAGTGATATCTCCCCCGTGAAAGACCCGGCTTTCTCAAAATGAGCATTTTGGGCAGCAAACGCCAGACGCTTCCCTTTGTAGGAAGCGCGCAGCTCTCTCAGAAAGATACTTGGCGGCGCCACGATGATTGAAATATGCTTTGCTGCTTCCGCCGCCTTACGTGTGCCATCGAGTAGCTTCTTCGCTTCTTTGAACGTCGCCGGATTCATCTTCCAATTGGCGACGATTATCGATTTCATCCCGCGATTGTATCACGTTCAGCTGTCGCCCTCAGCGAGTCGGCACCCGTGTATCGGGGGCTCTTTGTCGCGACGGCGACAAAGCGGAGAAATTCTTCAGCGGAAGAATTTCGTACCCTGATACACGGATGCCGCGAGCCTTACTCTTCTTTCCAAAGCATAAACCGATAGTCAGTCGACGCGGCTGGCGTAAAGGGGGGCGGCGAGAATGCGAGCAGTTGATCATAGTAGTCATATCGGACCTGAAAACCCGAGCAAAATGTACCGCCGCAGCTCCACGACGTACCGGTGCGCCCATTTGATACGACCGTACCCACTGTCGTGAGGCTTGTCTGTGTGACATACGGGTCGTATGTCGAAGACAAGTCACTGGTCGAAAAGTAGTCGCGGCCGTAGTGACCCGACTGTGCGACAAACACGCCGTGTATTTCCATAGCATCCGGCACCACAAGCGGGATAAGGACATTGCCTTCTGCAATGATCGTGAGTCCATCAGTACCATCTTGAGACGCGTAGAGAATATTGCCGTTGAGGTACACATCCGGAGTTGTGGCTGTCGTACTCGGCGTCGCCGCAACCACGGTAACCTTGGCATCGACGGTTCCTGACACCCATACACGATCTTCAAAGAACATGACGCTGCACGATGCAGGGATATTGAATGTCCCAAGAAGAGTCTGGGTATTGATACCGCTGTACTCGGTCGCGTACCCAAACTGCGAGGAGTAGCTGGGGAATCCTGTCGTAGCGCTCACTCTATAGATAGTGACCGTGCCGCCCGCGTTGAAAACAAGCCTGTAACCGCGACTGTTCACACTGCCCGATGCCGCAGCGTAGTAGATGCCACCCTGCGTCTGCGCTTTCGTCTTGAGATCGGAGAAATTCACCGCTATTGATGCAAAGTTGATTGATGATGCCGGATATGACCACAGACTCGGATTACTCCCGCTCCCGCCTACACCCGGCGCCGCCGATTGTGTGGGGTTGCAGCCGTAGCTTGATGTGCAGTTCCACGTGGAGACAGCGCTGGTCACGTCGGCATTATGTGCGCCGTCCATACGAACACCGCCGTTGGAGTGATATGGCCCCCGAATCGTGCGGTCTGCACCCGCCCATACGTTTGTATTCACCACGTACGAATATTCCGCAACAGAGGAGCGCATGTACCGGGCGGAGAGCGAACGCGGAAATCCCGCGTTGATGTCGGCAACACCTCTCGATGTGATGTCGACCCATTGCACAGCACCGCACTGCAGATTGGCGGATGCGGTAATGCTTGCTGTACCGAGCGTGCCTCCTTCCGGGTCTTCCACGGTGTATGAATCCGGACTGACGAGCCCCACGCCGGCCGTCATAATCGACGGATTCTTATTCAGAAACCACCGGTAGTATTCGAGTCCTGCTTCTGCGATATGGAGCGCCTGCTCGCGCACGGAAATCGCTCGACCGTACCGTGCCTGCATGAGCGCATAACTGGAAATAGTCCCGAGTAGAANAGATGCCCATGAACGCAAGCACCAGCATGACGGTGATGCCTCGTGATGTATTTTTTTGTCTTGTCTGCATCATACGTATCATTATCGCCCTATGAGATTGCGGATTGCAGCTGACGAGCTGAGCGTGAGTTGATTCGGGAGCGTATTGGCATCAACGTTTACGATGAGCGAGACTTTTACGAAACGGACGTTTGCCCAATTTGTATACAAGGTTATCTCTTGGCCTATCTCATCGTAGTACCTGAATACGGGCGTGCCCAAGCTCGCGTTGCGTACATATTCTGCCACTTGCGAGGTAGTCTCTCCCGCGACGTAATCAGGCGGGTTACCGCTTGGGTCCACGACACCCCGCATGAGATTGGTCCCCTGTAAGTAGTAGTGTACGCGCTCGATAAGTGAATCCGAGTCAGTGTCTGCGTAAAAGACGATATCGTTGGCCGCTATCGATACGATGGGGAATGCACCCTGACTTGAGTACGCACCTTCTCGGATTACCTTCACCATCTGTTCAAGACCGCGTTGCCCTGAGGTCACGGCTGTGGCTTGCTCAATCGCATACCGATTTGTCTTGTAGAAGAACAAGAGCGTGGAGCCGAGCGCCTCAAAAACAAAGACCAGGACCGCGACCCATACAATGGTCTCGATAAGCGTCATGCCTCTGTGTGCTTTGCAGTGTTTCATCATAGAGACTGAAGAACGACCGAGAGCTTGGTATCGCCGCTCACTGTGAGTCCCGACGTCGTATTTGGCTGGTATCCTGCCTTCGTGACTTCAATAGAGTACGCCGTCGAAGTGAGCCCCGAGAAGAAACTCTGCCCACAGGATGACGTCGTCTCGGTCTCATCGTATCCGGTGCGGGTAAGGCGCACCGATGCCCCGGGGACGAGTGCGCCGGCGCTATCACGCACATCTACAAGAAGCGAGTGACTTGTGGCAGGAAGTACATAGATGCTCGACGTTTGCGTGCCGCCGGGCTGCAGTGTCTCAGGCTGTGGTCCGCACGCTTCGGCAATCTCGTACGTGCTCGTACTTGTGACCCCTATCGTGTACGTGTCCCATTCGATTCCTCCGAGCGTCACCTCCGAAGAGCTATTGCTTGTGAGATACGAGTCGTACTTATAGACCGTAGGACTATTGCCTATCGTCTTGCCGCCGCGCATGGTGAACGTGAAGTTGGGGAATGGCTCGGGGCCAAAATCATACGAGACCTCGAGCTGTTGGAGTGATGGGGTCACCGCGGTATCCGCGGTCGAGAAGGTATTTCAGCACGAAAAAGCTAGGCCTCACCTCATTCGCCGAGGCGCCGACCATGG